>NZ_CDSBKL010000168.1:0-8302 GCF_977115555.1 Aquiflexum sp. | reverse complement strand
GAGTGTGAAGACCATTGCAAGTGGTGACATATCTAAAATTTGATTGTTAACTGGGATTTTTTTATTTTATCGTTCTGACTAACGTAAAGAAAAACCCTCAAATTATGCTGATTTCGATGCCTAGGTTTCGATTAATCGGCCTTTCAAAGACTTTGGTAATTTAGCAAAAAAGAGTCAAGGTTCCTTTAAAACCGTTACCATAAGAGGTCAATTTTTTTGAAGTAGGTGGAATTGCTGATAACGGCTTTGCTTTCTTTTATTATTGTGGAAAGATTTCTTATAAAACTAAAGGGATTTCATTATACACCTAAGCCATCTATCGGACTTATTATTTGGACAAATCCCAAATCTTAACAGCAAAAAAACCAAACTCAGCTTAAAAGCAAATATTAAAGGGAAAATGGCCAAAATAACTCCTCCCGTCACAAAGTAAACGCCTATACCTTTCACCTCTTACTACTCACTTTTTCAATCCTCCTTCCCTGCACCTTTGAAGTAATCATCTTTGTCTGCGAAGAGTACATTGAAGGTGGTCAGGGAACCGTATGCCCGCGTGATGTACTGCTGCAATGCAATCCTGTCCTGATCGTCGAGTTTTTCGTGGTTGTTGATATTCTGCTCGAGGACGCGGAGCCGCTCTCTGACCATGACGATCTTGTGGAAAAATGTGGCGATCGGAACTTCCTTATTACTCAGTTCGGGATTGTAGGGATTCAGAATCATGGTACCTTTAAGCCACTTTTGCGCCATGCTGACTTTTGGAAGAGCTTCCGCCGGAGGGATTTTTTTGATGGCATTTTCTACTGCCCTTTCGATATCTGACAAGTTGAACGGAATCGGTTCTGCCTCTTTCTTTTCGATCAGCTCAAAATGCTGAAAGTCCCGTGCGATGGTTTTGACCTCTGCGATAAAGTTGAAATAAATCTTGTAATAAGAGGCATCTGCCTCCACGACTACGCCTTTTCCAAATTTTGGATGTCTGACCTGACTTCCGATTCCCAATTCCATTGCTGACATAAAATAATCAGTTTTGTTTACAGATAATTCGGTCAATATAAATGCTATTTTTATATTTTCACAACCACTTTGGACCTTGTCTATGAAATCACTTGAAAGACTCCAGTTACTTTTCGAAGAGCAGATTAATGTTTTACCAATTGCTGAGACCATATTGGTTTTTGACCAGAGAAATTATAGGGAGGAAATGGAAAAACGGAACTTTCAAACTGCTCTTTTAAATGTTGATGGTGTTTTAATGAAATTTGATATCGGGGATGAATCTCCCATACCCATCCCTCAGGAAGATATCATGCCTTCTGAAACTCCACTTTTGGTCGCATTCAGAATGCTGATTGAAAAAAGGCGATATTTTATTGAAGAAGATGGAGAAATCGCTTATATCGTCACCAATACAGATCTTGACAAAATCCCACTCAGGATCGGATTTTTTGGATTGATCAGCATATTGGAAACGCACCTAAAAGAACTGATCCGAAAATATATTCCAAATTGGAAAGATAGTATTTCAGAAAAGAGGTTCCTTAGCGCCAGCTCTCTATACGAGTGGAAAAAAAGCCGAGAGGAAGAAATCGATCTGGTTCAATGTTTGCAATTCGGAGACTTGGGTTCTATCTTTTCCAAAAACCAGCGTTTCAAAAAATTTGATCCGGAGTATAGCAGAGACCGATTTGTCAAGATGATGAATGACATCGGTCAGCTGCGGGATGCACTTGCCCACTCGCAGGGAAATTTGGGTTTTTCATGGGAAGAAATAGACCGTATCATCAGGTTTACAAGGGTAATTATCGATGCGGAAGATCAGGTTTTTGAGGAATGACCTTGCTTTTTTAGACACAAATCAATTTTTGTACATTCTGATATACATTTTATAAATGTTTTTGTACATTTGAATGTACATTTTTATTATAATTTTGTACATCTAAATATACAATAGATGGAACTTCTACTTCAGAAATCAGAATCTTTGGTCCAAAGGTCTTCACTAGAATACCGTAGGTTTCTTTTTGACAGGATAAATTGGGAAAATAGGCTCATCGGAATAAAGGGAGCGAGAGGAACAGGTAAGACTACTTTGATGCTACAAAAACTGAAAGAGATGAACTTGCCTTCAACACAAGCCGTATATTTCAGCTTAGATGCTTTATATTTCAGTACCCATTCTTTGGTGGAAACTGTGGAAGATTTCATGAAAAAAGGGGGTAAATTTTTGTTTTTGGATGAAGTCCACAAATACCCTCAATGGTCGGCTCACATTAAAAATCTTTATGATTTTTATCCAGACCTTAAGGTGGTTTTTACAGGCTCTTCGATCATTGATATTTCCAGGGAGGAAGCAGACCTGAGTAGGAGGGTTTTGATGCATGAGCTGCCGGGACTTTCTTATCGGGAATTCCTGGAATTCAAAAAGATCGGAAGGTGGGACCCAATTCCAATTGAAAAAATATTGTCTCCGGATAGGCTTTGGAAGGAACAATTCAATATTGGATTTAAACCTCTGGAACATTTTTCTGAATATTTGAAAATGGGGTACTATCCATTCTCATTTGAAGATCCACAGGGTTTTAACATTCGGCTTCAGCAACTGATACGGACCATTGTAGAGTTTGACATGGCCGAACTCAAGGACTTCGATATCCGCAATGCAAAAAAAATGCTGCAGTTTTTGTACGTATTGGCTTCAAATGTCCCGATGAAGCCAAACATTTCGGCCTTGGCCGATAAAGTTCAAATACATAGAAATACGGTTATCAATTACCTTCATTTTCTCGAACAAGCTAAGCTTATACGTCAACTCTATCATTCAGGCATCAGCCTTGCTATCATGCAGAAACCTGAGAAGATATATCTTGAAAACACCAATCTTGCCTTTGTATTCAATACAGATCAGCCTGATCAGGGCAATTTAAGGGAAACATTCTTTGCCTCACAGGTTTCTTCAAGCCACCAAATTTCCTATGCACCAAAAGGAGATTTCTTGGTAGATGATAAATGGACTTTCGAAATAGGTGGAAAAAATAAAGGCAAAAAACAGATAGAGGATATCAAAGAAAGTTATGTGGTAAACGATGATGTGGAATTTCCAATAGGTTCCCTGCCACTTTGGATTTTTGGATTTCTGTATTGAAACTTTAAAATTGGATAAAGGCGAATTTTTTATAACTCAATCAAAACCTATCCACCTTAAAACCTGCCAATTCCATGCTTGGGGTTTTTTGGGCATGCAGTTCTGCAAGGATCTTTCCTGTGGCAGGAGCGAGGCTGATTCCCATCATGGAATGCCCGCTGCCGACAAGGACATTTTTCCACTTGGGTGCAGCGCCGATATACGGCAAACCATCGGGTGAACAGGGTCTCAGGCCTTTCCAAATCTGATCGGTTTCGGGAAATTTGGATTGAAAATCCGGATAATACCGGTTGATGGATTCAAAGATTCCTTTGACCCGGTTGATGTTGATGGACTCATCCGTCCCGGCAATTTCCATCGTGCCACCAAAGCGGATTTGATTTTCATATGGACTGACGGCTACTTTCATTTCGGTCAGAATACTTGCCTGCTTGATTTCGGGCTTGTTTTCCTGGATAAAACTGTAGCCCTTTCCTCCCATCATCGGCAGTGAAAAATCCAGCATTTTGGCCAGTTCGGATGACCAAGCGCCTCCACAAAGCACAAACTTATCCCCTTCGATTTTTCCTTGAGAAGTCAATACCCCAATGACTTTGTCCGAATTGGTTTCAAATCCTGTAACTTCTACATTGCCTTTGAACTGAACCCCTTTTTCCAATAAGAACTTTTTTAAAAACCCATACAAAGCAGCCGGTGAAAGGTGGGCATCACCCGGAAACAATACTGCACCCCTTGCCTTCACTTCAAGGTTGGGTTCGATATTCCGGATGTCTTCCGGACTGAGGATTTCTGCCGCCAAGCCATGTTTCTGCGCCAAATGGGCAAATTCAACCTCTTCTTTTTCTACCTCGGCTGTTTGGTAGAGCATCATCAACCCCTTTTCTACCAAACCCAAATCAGAATCTTTGTGATCGGCGTTAAATTCCTGATACAAAGCTTTGCTCATCAAGCTGAGATTTTTTAGGTAGGGAATACTTTTCTCGACATGGGATTTATTGGCAGATTGGTAAAACAACCAAGACCATTGCAACAGTTTTCGGTCAAATCTAGGATGGATATAGAAGGGACTTTTGGAAGAAAACATCCAAGAAATCCCCTTGCTGATCATTCCGGGAGCGGCTAATGGAATGATGTGACTCGGCACAATCATACCGGCATTGCCGGTGGAGCAGTTGACCTGCATATCACCTTTGTCAATAATGATGACTTCAGTTCCGGATTTTTGGAGAAAATATGCTGTAAACAAACCGACGATACCGCCGCCGATGATGATGGTTGGTTTCATGCTTTAAGACAATAGACGTGAGATTCGAGACAAGAGACAAGATTTGGGTAAGGTTTGGGTTTAATTTTCAATAGGTATCAGGTTGGCATTTAGAAAGGATTTGGCTATTGAATAGCTTGTCATTTTTTATGATTTCGAAAAACCCGGAAAGGTAGTTTCTAGCTACTTTATAATCATTTGTTGAAATATCATTTTCATACCGGGCCATGATATCATAAAACTCCTGCTCTTTTATGATAAACAGGTTTCTGACGTATTGGACCAAAGCAGGATCCCGGCAGATTCCCCGATAAAGTCTTTCCTGCACGGTTGTGATGGGAAGATAATCATAAGGAATGGCATAGGGAGCACCCACTATTCCAGCCATGTCAAAATCATAAGGAAACGGAATATGCTTGCTTCCTATTTTCTCCATGATCTTCACATTGTGCTGCACTGTATTGGACCAATCTGTATTTCCGATCATGAAAGCAAAGAAATCCTGTTTCAAGGCACTTGTATCGTTGATGAAATTCGGTCGGACCATTTTGGCATCTGAAATTTTCCCATCGAACCTTTTCGCTGCTTTGTCATCGTCTTCAATCAAAAAAGCAGTGAGGTTATGCGTTTTGCTTTTCCTTTCCTTTGAATCTGTCAGGGTGAGATTGACCAACCTCGTCCTGAAATGGTAAGGTGTGATCGTTTCGTAAAACTTATAACAGATGTATTCCTTTCGGATCATGTCATTGAAGCTGTTTGCTACTTGGCATGGAAGTACAAGTTTCAGGGCTTTGTCTTCCTCAAAAATCGTGTTTTTGGAATCCTTTTTTCGGATTTTGATCCTTATGGGTGGGAAATTACATTTGGTTCTCCTGGAATTGCCGCGTGCCCGAAGTTCCACCCTGACGGAATCCCAATCCTCCGCTTCGGTTTTATAGCGCAGGTAAGTAGCAAAAAATACCGTATCAGATTTAGAAAGTCTGAGTTCATTCAAAGAAGTCACCAATTCCATTTCCAAAGGTGTTTCGGGACCAAACAAGGTAGAGCTTTGAAATGCAGCGCCTTCTTCCGCCCAAAAAACCGGGAAAAGGAAAATCAACATACATTTTGCTAATAATCTCATCTTTGGTTTCCTCTTTGATTATTTACCACCGATTGGTAGTGGCTATCTTATTCTAAATTACCTGAAATCCATGCACATAAGGATCATCATCATCCAAGATGATGGTATTGTAGCCATAGACTTTGGCCCACCCCTCGATACTTGGTACAATAGCGGGTTTATCGCCGATCTCAGTCACTTCTTCTATCCGCCCTGTAAATTTGGACCCGATAAAACTCTCATGGATAAAATCATCTCCGGGCTTCAAAAGTCCTTTGGCAAACCACTGCGCCATACGGGCTGAAGTGCCTGTGCCGCAGGGTGACCTGTCAATGGCTTTGTCTCCGTAAAATACAGCATTTCTTGCGGTACTTGTTGTATCGAGGGTTTTTCCGGTCCACATTACATGGGATAAGCCCCGGATTTGGGAATGTTCCGGATGAACAAATTCATAGATTTCATTCATCTTTTGCCTGAGATTCCTTGCCATGGAGATCAGCTGTTCCGCCCTGAAATGTTCCAAGCCAGGAAAGTTTTCTTGCGGATCTACGATGCTATAGAAGTTGCCGCCGTAAGCCACATCCACGGTGAGTTTTCCGAGTTCTTCGATCTCGATCTCCAGGCTTTCTGCGGCGAGGAAACTTTTGACATTGGTGAGTTTGACGGATTTGACTTTCTTGGCTTCCTGTTTGTAGGAAACCAAAACCAATCCTGCCGGAGCCTCCATTCTCAAAAATCCAGGAGTCTTGGGATGGATCAGACCTTCTTCAATGGCGATGGTGATGGTACCGATAGTTCCGTGACCACACATAGGAAGACAACCTGAGGTCTCTATAAAAAGCACCGCAAAGTCATTTTCAGGATCATGTGGTGGGAAAAGCATTGATCCCGACATCATATCGTGTCCCCGAGGTTCAAACATAAGCCCTGTCCGGATCCAATCCAGGTTTTCCAAAAAATACTGACGCTTTTCGAGCATGTTTTTCCCTTTCAAAAAAGGCACACCACCCGAGACCACACGTACAGGATTGCCACAGGTATGGGCGTCGATGCAGGAGAAGGTTGATTTCATGTTACTTACTTATTATTTCTTTGATTTTTTCCTCCAAAACTTCACGGTTTGGAAGGTATAGCTGATATTTTGAAACAAATATTTTATTTGAAATACCACCAGTAGCGTATTTAACGAGGAGTTCATTTTTATCAGCAGCGATAATGATTCCCACCGGCGGATTTTCCCCTTCAGTGTTTTCTTCCTCCAAGAAGTAGTTTAAGTAAAGGTTCATTTGACCAATATCCTGGTGCTTTACCCTTCTTGTTTTTAAATCAACCAATACAAAGCATTTTAAAATCCGGTGATAAAAAACCAGATCAATGAAATAATGTTCATTGTCAAGTGTAATTTTATATTGCTGACCGACAAAAGAAAATCCTTTTCCAAGCTCTAACAGAAACTTTTGTAGGTTATTCACCAATAATTCCTCTAATCCTTTTTCTTTGACAATCTCATTTTGCGGAATCTGCAAAAACTCAAAAATGTAAGGATCTTTGATAATGTCATTTGGAATAAGGACCTCATAACCATCTCTTGCCAATTCCAATACCCCGGCTTTATCTTTGCTTAAAGCAATCCGTTGGAATAATGCTGAATTTATTTGCCTCTTTAATTCCCGGAAACTCCAATTATCTTTTTCACTTTGTTTCTCATAAAAATTCCTTTCAAGATCGTCTGAAATAGATAATAATTCAGCGTAATGACTCCAACTCAATTTTCCAGACAGTGTCTGGAAAATTGGATACTTGATGTAAAAGAGTCTAAAAAGGTAAATATTACTCTTACTAAAACCTTTTCCATATTTGGATTTTAGATCCTTCGAAAGATTAGTCAATAATGCACTACCATATTCGGCTTTTTCTTTGCCCCCTTGTTCAAATTCCACAATATTCTTCCCAATCTCCCAGTTGGCTATTACCAACTCAAGATTAATAGCCTTTATAGCATTTTCTCTAGCCCTTAGAATTGTAAAGCCAATCCTATCGATTAAGTCAATATAATTCCGGTTTGGTAACTGCATTTAAGACTTACACTTTAGAATTTACTTTTTAAAATCCCCGTTAACAGTCCTCCAGATTCCTAATGGATTGTTGTCTTTTAATGCATCAGGCAGGAGTACAGAAGGCATATCCTGAAAGGCAATTGGCCTTGCAAAGCGCTTGATGGCATATACACCTACGGAAGTACTTCTACTGTCAGAAGTAGATGGATAAGGTCCTCCATGCTGCATGGCATAGCCAACTTCCACTCCTGTCGGAACGCCTTTGTAGAGCATCCTTCCGCATTTTTCTTCCAATAAGTTGATCAGATAGAGTTTGTCGGTGAGTTCCTCTTCCTCTGCCCATATGGTGATGGTCAATTGTCCGTGGAGTTTTTGGGCTATTGCCAGCAAATCATCTTCCCCTTCATATACCACCATCAGCGCAAATGCCCCGAAAACTTCCTGTTGGAATTTGTTATCTGCCAACCAATCTTTAGCTTTTATTTTGGCCAAAGCAGGATGGCCTTTAATAAGGTCTTTGGCTGCGGCCACTTTTACCCATTCGAGTTCTTCGCGTCCTTGAAGGTATTGAAGCGCATTGTAATACGCATCTGCGATTCCCTCGTGCAACATCGGCGCAGCGGCGATGTCTTCGATTTCTGATTTGACAGCTGCCGCAAATTCTTTTTGCAAACTCTTTGGAACAAAGATCAATCCCGGATTGGTACAGAACTGCCCGACACCAAGGGTCAATG
>NZ_CDSBKL010000167.1:0-8420 GCF_977115555.1 Aquiflexum sp. | reverse complement strand
GTCTGTTTTGAGGACATCATAATTTTGAATGATGCCGTTGTGGATCATCGCAAATTTTTCATTGGAAGAATAATGAGGATGGGCATTGACATCATTGGGTTCACCATGTGTGGCCCAACGCGTATGTCCTATTCCAATTTTCGAATTAAGATTTTCGAAATTTTGGAGGTGGGATTCCAATTCGGAAACTTTCCCCTTTTTCTTGTAAATACTTAGGCCGTCTTTACCGATTAATGAAACTCCCGCGCTGTCGTAGCCACGGTACTCTAGTCTTTTAAGGCCTTTTATAATGATAGGTAAGGCTTCCTGCTGCCCTACATAAGCTACTATTCCACACATATTTAAAAATTTAACTTTCCAAATGTATGCTTTTTAGAATTATCCTAAAAATTACAGCTAAAAAAATAGACTTTTTTAAAATAAATTGAATTTCATTTGCACTTCTTTAAAATCCATTGTTCTACAAGGATCTGCTTCTTGAATAAAAGATTTTCAGTTTGATGGTATTTTGATCAACCACATAGTCTTCCAAAGATTGAATAAAATTTCTGTCCTGCGTGGAGACCGCAGGGTACAAAAGAAAATCTCTCCTCACCATTTTCTTTCTATAAAGGGCATTTATATGAGAAGTGATAAACTGTTTGTATGTTTTTTCATTCTTTACGAAAGATAACAAAGCTGGCTGGTCTGAATAAATCGGTTCAGATGTATTAGGATCTACCTGAACCCTACCGTCAGGCTGTACGGCCATGGGAAGTCCATCTGTCCTAAAAAGAACTTCATTGGTTTCATTGGTAAAAAACATGATATGGAATTGTGGGGGCAATCTATTTGGGGAATAATTAATGACTGGACCCATTTCCAAAGTTACCTGATTGAAATTGGCATTGACTAATGTGTCCAAAAACTCATCCAAGGGACTCATGTCTAATTTGACATACATGCCAAATGTGGATTTTCCACCTGCATATTGTCCTAGATCATAAGAAATGGTAGGTTCAGTGACGACCTCAATCGGTGTGCCTGTTGGATCGTTAATTACCTGACTGAAATGTCTAGCCAAATTGAAATTAATACCTGTCGCTATGGGATAGGCTCTTGAAACTGTATCTCCTTCATTCTTGAAGTAAAAAATAAATCCGGTATTGTTTCCCACCACTGTACCGAATCCCACATTTTCACCTTCTTCTGCTTTGAAAGCTAGGCCAGGCAAAAACTCCCGGAAAGAGAAGATGTCTTGAAAGTATCTGCCGTCTTTTAGTTCGGTAAAGATTTCCTGAGTCAGTGCATTGTCGACTTTGGTAGATACAATGGTGTCTTGCCTGTCTGTAAAATCAAAAGTTGCGCTGAACGAAGGCGTTGGCTCGTAGGCTACACTGCTGAAATTATAATAGTTTATATCCTGGATCTGTTCAGTAAGTAGGTGGACATGGATAGTCTTTGGGTTTATGGTATCTGCTGTCAATACCTCTCTCATGTTGAAGAGAAACTTGACAGAATCCAGCACCGCGTTTTCTTTAGGCCTTGCTATATCTCTGTTGAAGAAAAGTCTTGAATAACCAATACTTTCGGTTTTTCCGAAGAAATCGCTTTCCTCATTTCCATAAACCAAAACGCCGCTGTTTGTAGTACTCAGGGAATCCTGAAGGACTACAGTAGCAGATAGGGATATTTCTTGGTAGAATACCCCTATCTGATTGTTGTCAGGATCCAGCTCCAATCCTATATTGGATGGGTCCTCGCAGGAAGTTGCAATGGTAAGAACAAGAAATAATATAGCGGTCAGCTTAGCCGGCCAAGTCATTATAGATGTTGTAATAACTTTCAAAAAGTTTCTCTTCTTCGCTGTTAATCTCACACTGTTTTTCTTTAGAGCACTCCTCGATGAGTTTGCTGAGGTTTTCGGATATGTCTTCACTTTTGATGACCACGTCGGCATATTCCATTCCTATCTTTAGGAAGCCTTCGTAATCTTTTGATTTAAGAGGAGCTAAAATGGCATCGTCAATGTCCACCATTTTGACTTTCTCAAACAAATCGTCGCCAAATTTATGGGTAAATCCGGTATTGTAAATAGCAAACACCGATTTTGTATCCTTAAAGAGAGGCTCGTTTTTGTAGGTAGTCTTAAGATACATTGGGATCAGACTTGTCATCCAGTCATTACAATGCACCACGTCAGGAGCCCAGCCTAATTTTTTCACTGTTTCTATGACACCTTTGCAGAAGAAGATTGCTCTTTCATCATTGTCTTCATAGAATTTTTCATGCTTGTCATGAAACACGCTTTTTCTCTGGAAGTAGTCTTCATTGTCGATGAAATAAACCTGGAGCTTGGCATTTGGAATTGAGGCAACCTTGATAATCAAGGGTTTCTCTTCTTCTCCTACGGCAATATTGATTCCTGACAACCTCACTACTTCATGCAATCTGTTCTTTCTTTCATTGATGAGTCCAAATCGCGGCACAAGAATACGGATTTCCATCCCCATTTCCTGCATCGCTTGGGGCAGGGCCCTTACGAAATTGGCCACTTCAGAAGTCTGTAAAAACGGATTGATTTCACTTGCAACGTAGAGAATACGGAGTTTAGACATACCTTGTTGTGTTTTGATGAGTGATAATAAACGCACAAAGATACAAAAAAAAGCGGTAAATCCATTGTTTTTCTCAGGAATAACATAGTTTTGCCTCTATTTTACATTCGCAAAGTACAACAATAGTGTATATCCTTGGGACCAAAGAGGAGGTAAATTCAAACCTCCAAATCCTCCGAAATAACAATAA
Source organism: Aquiflexum sp. (assembly GCF_977115555.1). Taxonomy (NCBI): domain Bacteria; kingdom Pseudomonadati; phylum Bacteroidota; class Cytophagia; order Cytophagales; family Cyclobacteriaceae; genus Aquiflexum; species Aquiflexum sp. The sequence goes on along the minus strand of NZ_CDSBKL010000167.1, from coordinate 5,633 downwards.
AACCATTGGTTTGGTACCTACCATGGGTGCTTTGCACCAAGGTCATTTGGAATTAGTCAAAATAGCAAAACAATATTCTGATATTGTGGTTGTCTCCATCTTTGTCAATCCCACCCAATTCAATAATCAGGAAGACTTTGAAAAATACCCCAAAACTTTGGACAAAGACTTGGAAATATTGAACAATTCTGAGGTAAATTACCTTTTTCTGCCTGATACCGAGGACATTTATCCTTCAAAGCCTTTGCTTTCCATTGATTTTGGACATTTGGATAAAATATTGGAAGGTTCCTTCCGTCCAGGCCATTTCAATGGGGTAGGAATAGTGGTTTCCAAACTGTTAAATATTGTTAAACCCCATATTGCATACTTCGGACAGAAGGATTTACAGCAGGTTGCAATCATCAAAAGGCTTGTACAGGACCTTTCATTTGATGTTCAAATCAATGTTGTTCCTACTGTACGCGAAGAGGATGGTATGGCATTGTCTTCCCGAAACCTGAGATTGGATCCCGAATCAAGGAAGGCAGCCCGGATTATTTCCAAGGCACTATTTTTTGCGAAATCAGAACTTTTATTGGGTCGGCCGTGGTTAAGCATCCGAAAAATGGTCAATCAGATGTTTGAATCTGAGCCAATAGCGAAACTGGAATATTTTGAATTGATAACTTCTGATACCTTTTACGTATTAGAGAGTATCGGAGAAGAAAAAAGTGTTTCCATCTGTGCTGCCGCTTACTTCTCGGATGTCCGGTTGATCGACAATGTTTCCATATTTGATTAAATTCGCGCAAAATTTCCCAACATGCATATCCAGGTTTTAAAATCTAAAATCCACAGGGTAAAGATTACCCAAGCAGAATTACATTACGTCGGTAGCATTACCATAGATGAAGATATCCTTGATGCTGCCAATATGATTGAAAATGAAAAAGTCGCTATCGTCAATATCAATAATGGTGAAAGGCTGGAAACATATGTTATCAAAGGGGAAAGAGGAAGTGGAATGGTTTGCCTCAATGGCCCAGCTGCAAGGAAAGCACAGGTTGGTGATATTGTTATCATCATTTCCTATGCTTCTATGGATTTTGAAGAAGCCAAAAAACACAAACCCGTCATTGTTTTTCCTGATGACCACAACAAACTGATTTAAAGGTGAAATTAAGCCTAAGACAATGGATACAGGTTGCATTATCTTTGATAGCTGCTGTCTGGATTTTTTGGTTTTTGTACAAAGACATCAGTCTGGAAAGCCTGATCAAGTCAGTTTCGGAGACTTCCTTTCCATTGTTGGGCTTTTCTATATTGGTTTCCCTACTTGGGTTTTGGTTGCGTGCTTGGCGATGGACACTACTTATTGATGCTGAGGAGTCAAATAAAACTTCTTCCTTAAGAGCATTTTGGGCATTGATGATTGGGTATCTGACCAACATGCTAGTTCCTAGAGCTGGAGAATTAGCCCGCTGTGGGGTTTTGGCAAAAACCGACGAATTACAAGTGGGCAAGTTATTTGGGACTGTGATTCTAGAAAGAACCGTTGATCTTCTTTTTCTGGTTTTTACAATTTTCCTAGCCTTTGTTATTGAAAGAAACCTCTTTCTTCAACTTTTTTCTGAATTGGTCTCTCTTACAACTTTGATGGAAAAGTTAAACAGATACTTGCCCCTTCTTATTGGCGGTCTTTTGATATTTGGTATTTTCTTTTACTTAGCTTTTCAAAAATATAAGGACAAAAATATTTTTGTGAAATTGAGGCACTTTATTCGTGATTTGATAAAAGGTGTCGTCAGTATCCGGAAAGTGAAAAACCAATTTGGGTTTTGGGGAAGTTCTTTTGCGATCTGGATAATTTACTTTATTACCTTGGTATTAGTGGCATTGGCCATCCCTTCTACTGCCAACTTGTCACTTAGCTCTCTGCTCATGGTCATGGTCATGGGTAGTATTGGCATGGTTGCTCCGGTCCAAGGCGGAATTGGGACCTTCCACGCATTGGTGGCCTTTATTTTGATAGCATATGGACTGAGTGAGGAGGAGGGAAAAATATTCGCAGTCATCGTTCATAGCAGTCAGGTTTTGACTATTGTGATATTGGGACTTGTGGCTTTGGGAATTGTCTTAAAAATAACTTCCAAAAAAGAATCCAAATCTTCTTAATTTCGTAAACACAAAGCAAAAAATAAAAAACTATGATTATTCTGATTTTAATTGTTGTTGTCTTCGCAGGCCTTGGTTTTGTAGTCAGCTCAAAGCTGAAAAGCAAATTCAAAAAGTATTCGCAGACTCCTCTAATGGCAAATCTTTCGGGAAAAGAAATTGCTGAGTTGATGTTGGCAGATAATAATATCCACGATGTCAAAGTAATGTCTGTGGAAGGCCAACTTACAGACCACTATAATCCAATGAACAAAACTGTCAATCTGAGCCCTGATGTATTCTATGGAAGGAATGCAGCAGCAGCGGCAGTATCCGCCCACGAATGTGGCCACGCTGTCCAGCATGCAAGGTCATATGCATGGCTCAACCTACGTTCCGCAATGGTACCTGTACAAAATATCAGCGGTAAAATATTGAATATCGTGCTTATCGCATCTTTGTTAGGAGGAGCTTTTATGGGACTTCCTTATGAATTTATAGGATATATAGTGGTAGGTTCCTATGGCGTGATGACGCTTTTCACTTTTGTTACACTTCCGGTGGAATTTGATGCAAGCAATAGGGCTTTGGCTTGGGTTAAAGAAAGGAACATTGTAACTCCTTCCGAATTCGAAATGTCAAAAGATGCTTTGAAATGGGCAGCAATGACTTACGTGGTAGCTGCACTTGCATCATTGGCCACTTTGGCGTACTACATTTTCATTTTCTTTGGAAATAGAGATTGAGGAAACTTAAATTGACAAAATGAGTTTACTTTAAGGGGCAAGAAATTGTCCCTTATTTTTTTTTCTTATATCTTCCGATCCAAATAATTAACCCAAATATTCTTATGAATTTCGAATACACAGAAGAACATGAAGCAGTCCGGGATGCCGCTAAAGAATTTGCCCAATCCGAACTTTTGGAGGGTGTAATTGACAGAGACACTGAAGGAAGATTTCCCAAGGAGCAGGTTAAAAAAATGGGTGAACTTGGTTTTATGGGAATGATGGTAAACCCCAAATACAATGGTGGAGGAATGGATACCGTTTCCTATGTGCTTGCCATGGAAGAGATTTCAAAAATCGATGCTTCGGCATCAGTGTGCATGTCAGTCAATAATTCATTGGTGTGCTGGGGATTGGAAAAATATGGTTCTGAAGCTCAAAAAGAGAAATACTTGAAGAGATTGGCGACAGGTGAAATCCTTGGGGCTTTTTGTTTGTCAGAGCCTGAGGCAGGTTCAGATGCCACCTCTCAGAAGACCATGGCTGAATTGGAAGGGGATCATTATATCCTCAATGGCACAAAAAATTGGATTACAAACGGGAGTTCTGCCTCCGTCTATCTAGTCATTGCCCAAACGGATGCCGCCAAAGGACATAAAGGAATCTCTGTATTCATTGTAGAAAAAGGTCAGGAAGGATTTGTAATTGGAAAAAAAGAAGATAAATTGGGCATTCGAGGCTCTGACACCCATTCCTTGATGTTTTCTGATGTAAAAGTTCCCATTTCAAATAGAATCGGTGATGAAGGCTTTGGTTTTACTTTTGCAATGGAAACCCTTAATGGAGGCAGAATCGGTATCGCGGCCCAGGCTTTGGGAATTGCATCAGGGGCTTATGAATTAGCCCTTGCATACTCCAAAGAAAGGAAAGCTTTTGGAAAACCTATCAGCCAACATCAGGCCATTCAGTTCAAATTGGCGGATATGGCAACAAAGATTGAAGCAGCAAGGCTTCTGGTTTTGAAAGCTGCTTGGCTAAAGGACCAAGGAAAGGATTATGCTTTTGCAAGTGCAATGGCAAAACTTTATGCTTCTGAGGTTGCGATGAATGTCACCATAGAAGCCGTTCAGGTACATGGCGGTTATGGATACGTGAAAGAATATCATGTGGAGCGTTTGATGCGCGATGCAAAAATTACACAGATTTATGAAGGAACAAGCGAAATTCAAAAAATAGTCATATCAAGAAGTATAATAAGATAATCTTATTCAAATCATAAAAAAAGGCATAAAATCTATTTTTTATGCCTTTTTTCTTTTTAATGCAAAAAAATATTGAATAATCACCTTGCTTTTAGAAAATTGTGATAGTTTTACGGCACAACCTATAATAACTGCTTTCATGGAATATTACAATAAAGTAATCGAATCTGTCGGGGTTAGGTTTCTGAAGGGAAACAATTTCAAAATTGAAAAACCTGTTACAGTATCCGATTACAGCGACACTGAAAATACCGTTTTTTTGCTTCATCAAGGTTCTCTTAAATTTTCTGAAGAAATGGAATTGGTAAATGAGGGAGAGATTCTTTTTATACCTGCAGGAAGAAAGACGAATATTTCTTTTGGCCAACAAGGGAAAAAAGCAGAAACCAACAATGAAGGATTTGTTGACAATAAAAGAAAATACCTTCAGACAATCTCCTTTAAGGAGATAAAAAGTGTTGAAGAAGATTGTGTTACGATACTGAATTTTGAAGCCAAAGTTTTTGATGTAGTAAACTTCTTCCACTCTTTGGGAATTCCTCCTTTTGTCATCAGGTTCAATGATAGGGTTGCAACAATCGTCGAGGATATCATCAAAGAATCTGAACAGAATACACCGGGCAAAGAAAGGGTAATCAAATTATATACTGAACTATTGGTAATTGAAATTGTCCGTCACGTTCTCAAAAACAGGTTGTTTGTAGAAGAGCTTTCTACCAACAGTACCTATTTCAAAGACCCAAGGTTGATAGACTTGTTCAATTATATCAAGAAAAATATTGGCGGGGACCTTTCCAATAAAGTTTTGGCTAAGGTGGCCAATGTATCTGAGGATTATGTAGGGCAGTATTTCAAGATGTTGACAGGCATCAATCCTCAGGATTACATCGAATATCAAAGAATGGAAGCGGCGGTTGAGTTACTTAGAACTTCCAAGAAGAGTATCAGAGATATCGGCAAAGACGTGGGCTATAAAGATACTGCCTATTTCTGTAGGAGATTCAAGATGATGTATGGATTGCCGGCCGGAAAAATGAGAAGACGTGAATCATTGATAAACGTACAATAAACCCAATCAATTTAACCAAAAAAACCGTCCCCTGCATAGTTGGGAGACGGTTTTTTCATTTTAAGTCCAATTCCTGATTCTTAGAACTCTACGATGATCCCAATGGTCGGAAGGATCGTTCCTGCAGGATTATCGATAAATTTCATTTGGTATCGGCTAGGATCATTTGGATCAATTTTAATACTTCCGTCCGATTCTCTTACAGGAATCAGAACAGGAGGTTGTTCAGCTTGGAAGTTGAAGGCATTTTGTACATCAAAATACCAGTTCAGATTCCATTTATTGAAGAAATAGCGCTTATCAATTCTGAAATCCAGCTGGTTGAATGCCGCCAATCTCTGTGTATTGATTTGGTTGAAATCCAATACAGCCCGACCTGTCAAGTCCCAAACTTCCCTCAAAGAGGATGTCTCCACATCTACCGGAGTAAACGGCAGT
>NZ_CDSBKL010000166.1:0-8455 GCF_977115555.1 Aquiflexum sp. | reverse complement strand
CTGAGATACAAACTCTCAGCTATTTTAATTTTTAAATAGTTGATTTTGTGAGAAATAAGGTCCTCATAGTGCATAATGGATCAATTTTTCCAATGGAATTGAACATTATATTTTGGTTTAATGTTGTATCTTCGCCTCACAAACTATAATTAGTCTAAATTACTCAAACAAATGAGCAAGGACAATAAGATATTAGAAGAATTAACCTCTAAAGATTACGAACATGGATGGTCAGTTAATTTAGAAGCCGACGAAGCTCCTATTGGATTAAATGAGGATATCATACGTTGGATTTCTGCAAAAAAAGAAGAACCTCAATGGTTACTCGAATGGAGACTGAAGGCTTTTAATAATTGGTTAACCATGACTGAACCGGTTTGGGCTAATGTTCATTATCCAAAAATTGATCTTCAGGGACTCCGGTATTACTCTGCTCCAAAGAAAAGTAACAAGCCTAAAAGTCTGGATGAAATTGATCCTGAATTACTTCAGATTTATGAGAGGTTGGGAATCAATCTTAACGAGCAAAAAAGATTACAAGGGATCGCTGTCGATGCCGTTCTTGATTCAGTTTCTGTAGGTACGACTTTTAAGGAAACACTTTCCAAATTAGGAATTATTTTTTGTTCTTTCAGTGAGGCTGTTCATGAACATCCAGAACTCGTCAAAAAATACTTGGGGTCTGTAGTCCCAATGACTGATAATTATTATGCAGCACTCAATTCTGCTGTTTTTTCTGATGGCTCATTCTGCTACATACCTACAGGAGTCAGGTGCCCAATGGAGCTTTCTACTTATTTCAGAATCAATGCTGCCAATACAGGGCAATTTGAAAGAACATTAATTATAGCAGATGAAGGATCTTATGTGTCTTATTTGGAAGGTTGTACGGCTCCACAGAGAGATGAAAATCAGTTGCATGCTGCAGTAGTAGAAATATATGCAGCAAAAAATGCGGAAGTAAAATATTCCACTGTTCAGAATTGGTACCCGGGAGATAAATCAGGCAAAGGAGGGATTTATAATTTTGTGACCAAAAGAGGAATTTGCGCAGGCGACCATTCCAAAATATCATGGACTCAGGTCGAAACCGGTTCTGCAGTCACTTGGAAGTATCCTTCATGTATACTCAAAGGAGATTATTCAATTGGGGAATTTTACTCTGTAGCTGTTACCAATAATTACCAACAAGCTGATACAGGTACCAAAATGATCCACATCGGCAAAAACACGAGATCAAGGATCGTATCTAAGGGTATTTCTGCAGGCAAGTCCCAGAATTCCTACAGAGGTCAGGTTCAGGTGATGAAAAGGGCATCCAACGCTAGGAATTTCTCTCAGTGCGATTCTCTATTAATGGGTGACCGTTGTGGCGCGCATACATTTCCATATATAGATATTCAAAATCCAACTGCCAAAGTCGAGCACGAAGCCACTACCTCCAAAATCGGTGAGGACCAATTATTTTATTGCAATCAAAGAGGTATCAGTACTGAAGACGCCGTAGCCCTTATTGTAAACGGCTACGCAAAAGAAGTATTGAACCAGCTTCCTATGGAGTTTGCAGTAGAGGCACAAAAGCTTCTCGCACTTACACTAGAGGGAAGTGTTGGATAGTAAATTCCCGGTTTGAAATTTGAGATTATGGGTACTATCCGTCGTTCTGAAGATCTTGAAATTTGGCAAAAAGCAAGAAATTTTAGTGTAGAAATATTTCAAATTTCGAATTCAAATGGGCTAGAAAAGGACTTTGGATTGAGAAATCAAATTTTAAATTCTTCAGGATCCATTATGGACAATATTGCTGAAGGATTTGAGAGAGAAGGAAATAAAGAGTTTATAAATTTCTTAAGTATTGCAAAAGGTTCATGTGGTGAATCTCGCTCGCAATTATATCGGGCTTTGGACCGCAAATATATAACAGAGGAAAAATTCAGTGAGCTAATTGAAAAAAATGTCGAGATCATGAAATCAATTTCCGGTTTCATGAAATATTTAAAAGAAAGTGAATTAAAAGGTAACAAGTTTAATCGGTGATTCTAGGCTCATCGAATTTCAAATTTCTAACTTCAAATCGTACATGTTAACAATCAAGAATTTACATGCCTCTATCGAAGGCACTCCTATATTAAGAGGTATAAACCTCGAAGTCAAAGCCGGTGAGGTGCATGCTATCATGGGTCCAAATGGTTCGGGGAAGTCTACCCTAGCCTCAGTTTTGGCCGGAAGAGAAGAATATGAAGTAACAGAAGGCGAAGTATTGTTTCAAGGTAAAGACCTGCTCGAATTGGCTCCCGAAGACAGGGCAAGGGAAGGTGTATTTCTTGCATTCCAATATCCTGTTGAAATTCCTGGAGTAAGCACCACGAATTTTTTGAGAACTGCCGTCAACCAAGTCCGTGAGTACAGAGGCTTACCCGCATTGGACGCTGTCAAGTTTCTTTCTGTGATGAAAGAAAAAATGAAATTGGTAGAGATAGACCAAAAACTGTTGAGCAGGTCTTTGAATGAAGGATTTTCCGGTGGTGAAAAAAAGAGAAACGAAATTTTTCAAATGGCCATGTTGGAACCTACCCTTTCTATTTTGGATGAAACGGATTCTGGTTTGGATATTGATGCCTTGAGAATTGTTTCCAATGGTGTAAATAAACTGAAGTCTGACAAAACCGCAACCATTGTGGTCACGCACTATCAGAGGCTGTTGGATTATATTGTACCTGATTATGTCCATGTTCTTTATAATGGAAGAATCGTAAAATCAGGCACAAAAGAACTGGCGATGGAATTGGAAGAAAAAGGGTACGATTGGATCAAAGAAGAAGTGAATGCCGCTTCCGTCTAATTCCAGTTTTTACCAATAATCTTTTGAAATCAATGACAACAACTACAAAGAATACAATACTTGATTCCTTTTTTAATCATGTACCTGACCGATCTTCATTCTCTGAATTGAGAGCATCGAGCAAAGACTTGATTGAAAAAAACGGCCTTCCGGCAATAAAAGATGAAGAATATAAATTCACTGCCATCAGTAAAAAACTGGAGCAGTCAATTTCTGATTTTTCCATTGCTTTAAAAATCAACCTTAACTCTGACATCATCAAAACCCACGTTTTTGAAGGGTTTGATGGAGATCTTCTGATTTTCAACAATGGGATTTTTGAAAAGGAATTATCTTCTGTTTCCAACGAGGGGTACATTCTTTCCTCAATAGGAGACACAAAACCTGAGTTGTTTGGAAAAATTGCTAAGAAAGAAAAAGACCCATTTGTTGCTCTCAACAATGTCTCATTTGAAGACGGTGTTTATCTTAAGGTTTCTAAAAACCAAAAAGTAGAAAAACCAATTCTTTTCCTTTTTCTAAATCAAGCAAATCAAGGACAGGTAATACAATCCAGAATATTGATTGAAGTGGAGGACAATGCAGAAGTTACCTTCTTGGAAGACAGTATTTCGCTTGATGACAAAAGTTATTTTAGCAATAACGTGACTGAAATTAAAGTCGGTCAAAATTCTCAAGTCCATTACAATAGACTTCAAAACGAAAGCAAAAACGCAATTACAGTCAATAATACCGAAACAGATATCCATAGGGATGCTGTATTCACTTCCGTGGTCATTTCTCTTTCGGGAGATATGGTACGAAATAACTTGAGCTTGAATCTCCTGGATTCGGGATGCGAAGGAAATATGTATGGCTTGTACCTTTTGAATGGAAAAACCCATGTGGACAACCATACCAACGTCGACCATACCAAGCCGCATGCACAATCTAATGAATTGTACAAAGGGGTTTTGGCTGACAGTTCCCGAGGGGTTTTCAATGGTAAAATTTTCGTGAGACAGGATGCGCAAAAGACAAATGCCTTTCAGCAAAACAACAATATCCTGTTATCAGAAGATGCGATAGTGAATACCAAGCCGCAATTGGAAATCTGGGCGGACGATGTAAAATGCTCTCACGGATGCACTACCGGTCAATTGGATGAAGAAGCCTTATTCTATCTGAGAGCCAGAGGTTTGGGAAAAGAACAGGCTAAAGGAATGTTGCTTTATGCTTTTACAGGTGAAGTCATGGACCATATCTCTTACGATGCTTTCCAAAATCATATAGTAAACATTGTTCAAAATCGCTTGGGAAGTAATTTTTAAGGAGAAGTCATGGCATTGAATATCGAAGAAATCAGAGCGATGTTTCCTGTCCTCCATCAGGAGGTCAATGGTAAACCTTTGATTTATTTTGACAATGCTGCGACTACACAAAAGCCCCAATCGGTTCTTGATGCACTTACAGGTTATTATGAGCATGACAACTCAAATATCCATAGAGGAGCTCATACCTTGGCCGATCGTGCTACGAGGTATTATGAGAAGACAAGAGAGGGTGTCAAGAACTTTATCAATGCATCTGAAAGTGCTGAAATAATTTTCACCAAAGGAACTACAGAAAGTATCAATTTGGTAGCTTCTTCCTTCGGAAGGAAATTTATCACCAAAGGGGATGAAATCATCATTTCAACCCTCGAGCACCACTCTAACATCGTACCATGGCAAATGCTCTGCGATGAAAAAGAGGCTATCCTGAGAATCATTCCTATCAATGACCAGGGGGAAATCCTATTAGAGGAATTTGAAAAAATGCTTACAGAAAAGACAAGATTTGTAAGTATCGTCCATGTATCAAATGCCTTGGGGACCATCAATCCTGTAAAAAAGATCATCGAGAAAGCCCACCAAGTTGGTGCCAAAGTGCTTTTAGATGGGGCACAATCCACCAACCACCTCGATATCGATGTACAGGAATTGGATTGCGACTTTCTGGCTTTTTCTGCTCACAAATTGTATGGACCAACCGGCTTGGGAATTTTGTATGGAAAAAGAAGCCTACTTGAAATCATGCCTCCTTACCAAGGAGGTGGCGAAATGATCAAAGAAGTCACCTTTGCCAAAACAACCTATAATGAAATCCCATTCAAATTTGAGGCAGGCACTCCAAACATCGCTGATGTAATCGCCTTCCAAAAAGCCTTGGATTTCATCTCTTCTCTTGGAAAACTAAACATCAAAAACCACGAGGACAATCTACTTCGGCACGCCAACGATTCCTTTGGCGAGATCAAAGGTTTTGTCCCGGTGGGCACAGCAACTGAAAAAGTAAGCGTTTTGTCATTCAATATTAATGGAATGCATCCCTTTGATGTTGGAGTGATGCTCGATGCCAACGGGATTGCGGTGAGAACAGGACACCATTGTACCCAGCCTTTGATGCAGAGATTGGGTCTCGAGGGAACTGTAAGGGCTTCATTTTCTGTTTACAATACCAAATCCGAAATTGACCAAATGGCGGTTAGCTTATCGAAAATTGCCAAAATCAAAAACAAATGAGCAGTATCCAGGACATACAGGAAGAAATCATTGGAGAATTTGAGATTTTGGGTGATGACAAAGAATCTACCATTTACTATATCATGGAATTGGGAGGTCAATTACCCGAATTTCCTGAGGAAGAAAGGGTAGACGAAAATATCATCAAAGGCTGCCAATCCAAAGTCTGGCTGACCACTAGAAAGGATGGGGATAAAATACAATACCTTGCCGACTCAAATACAGATATTACCAAAGGACTTATCAGCTTATTGATCAGGGTGCTGTCAGATAGGACGCCTCAAGAAATCCTAAAGGCTGAACTGGACTTTATAGATAAAATAGGAATGGGAACTATCATCGGTTCCCAAAGATCAAACGGATTATCGGCAATGATCAAGCAAATGAAATTATACGCTTTGGCTTATCAGGCCAAGCAAAATGTATAAATGATATGTCAGAAACCACAGAAGAGATAAAGGAAATACCTTCGCAAGAACTTAAGGACAAAGTAATCAATGCCATCAAGCAAGTGTATGATCCTGAGATTCCTGTTGATGTGTACGAATTAGGATTGATATATGAAATCAGTGTCTATCCTGTGAATAATGTATACATCATGATGACACTCACTTCTCCCAATTGTCCATCAGCGGAATTTATTCCTTCAGAAGTAAAAAATAAAATCCAACAAATTCAGGGAATCAATCATGTAGAATTAGAACTTACCTTTGATCCTCCCTATTCGCAGGACATGATGTCCGAAGCAGCTAAACTTGAATTAGGTTTTCTTTAAAAATAAAAAATTAAAAAAAATATGTACCCAGAGGAATTAATTGCTCCCATGCGTTCTGAACTGACCAATGTTGGTTTTCAGGAATTCAGAACAGCCGAAGAAGTGGAAACCCATTTGAAAGACCACAAAGGGACCACATTCATTGTCATCAACTCTGTATGTGGCTGCGCTGCCGGTGCAGCAAGACCTGGAGTTAGGTTGGCTTTAGATCAAAGTGATGTCAAACCAGATGTATTGGCAACTGTTTTTGCTGGAAATGATGCCTCTGCAGTAGCAAAAGTCAGGCAGCTCCATTTACCATATCCTCCATCCTCTCCTGCCATGGCATTGTTCAAAGACGGTGAGTTGGTTCACTTCATTGAAAGACACCACATCGAAGGAAGAAACGCAAAAATGATTGGTGAACATCTCATTGAGGTTTTTGAACACTTCTGTAAATAAAATTAGCCCTTCGGGGCTTTTTTTTTGTAAAAAATTCTAACCTCCTTTTTGGCAGTCAAAAAAATATTAATCTAAAAAAACCACTCTTAAGTAACAATAATTACGTATTTGGATAAAAATAATCCGAAATCCTTTCAGATTTTTGAATTTCAAAAAATAACATACAATAAAATTCATAATCTTTAATTCGCTATTGATGTAATTAAACATGTGAAAAATACACGTTTTTATTAACTTAAGGGCAGAAAAGGAAGTTAATCACTTTGAAACGATAAACAGAAAAATAAAAACAATACTTATGTCCGAAACCGCTAAGTTTTCATACGGAGGAAAAGATTTTGAACTCCCAATTATTGAAGGAACTGAGAATGAAAAAGCTATAGACATAGCTAAATTAAGAGCTCAGACAGGATTAATTACAATTGACCCAGGATTTAAAAACACAGGTTCTACGACAAGTTACATTACATTTTTGGATGGTGAACTCGGTATTCTAAGGTATAGAGGTTATAATATTGAAGAACTTGCTGAAAAGTCAACTTTTCTTGAAGTTGCTTATCTGTTGATTTATGAAGAACTTCCAACACAGCAACAGTTCGAGAAATTCACAAGAGAAATTACCACCCATACTTTGGTACACGAAGACATCAAAAAAATACTTGATGGATTCCCTTCTAACTCACACCCAATGGGCGTGCTTTCTTCATTGATTTGCTCATTGACTGCATTCTATCCAGAATCTTTGGATCCAACCAGAAACGAGGATGCAGTCAATTTAAGTATTCTAAGGTTGTTGGCCAGAATGCCAACATTTGCGGCTTGGGCATACCAAAATGAAGTAGGTCATCCGGTAAACTATCCTGACAACAGCCTTGATTATTGCTCTAACTTTTTAAAAATGATGTTTGCCTTACCTGCTGAAAAATATGATGTAGACCCTATTGTTACTAAGGCTCTCGATCAGCTGCTTATTCTACATGCAGACCACGAACAAAACTGCTCTACATCGACCGTGAGAATCGTAGGCTCTTCACAGGCTAGTATTTTTGCTTCCATATCTGCCGGTATCAATGCGCTTTGGGGGCCACTTCACGGTGGTGCCAATCAGGCTGTAATTGAAATGCTCGAAGCAATCAAAGCCGACGGAGGTGACACCAAAAAATTCCTCGATAAGGCAAAAGATAAAAATGATCCCTTTAGATTGATGGGATTCGGCCACCGCGTTTATAAAAACTTTGATCCAAGAGCTAAAATCATCAAAAAAGCTGCAGACGATGTCTTGGCAAAATTGGGTGTATCTGATCCTGTTTTGGAAATCGCCAAAGAATTGGAATATGCAGCATTGAACGACCAATATTTCGTTGAAAGAAACCTTTATCCAAATGTGGATTTCTACTCAGGAATCATCTACAGGGCTTTGGGTATCCCAACGGAAATGTTTACAGTTCTTTTCGCAATGGGACGTCTCCCAGGATGGATCGCCCAATGGAAAGAAATGAGACAAAATGGAGAACCAATCGGAAGGCCACGTCAAATCTATACAGGTGCGGTTAATAGAAATTACGTTTCTATGAACAAAAGAGGTTAACCAAAACCTAAAATACGAATCAAGCTCCAAACTTCAGTTTTTCAACTTGGGTTTGGAGTTTTTTTGTTAGAATAAATTCAAATTTTTGTAGGTATTGAAATCCAAAATAAATACCCAAATCTATATTCTTTACTATATTTGGAAACTAAAAATCAATATCAAGTTTACTTATGAAGGCAAATACTTTAGAGATAATTAATAGAATTTGGAAATTTAGAAATGAAAATAATATTTCGATTGCTTATTTTGTAAATTTTCCCAAACGT
>NZ_CDSBKL010000165.1:0-8486 GCF_977115555.1 Aquiflexum sp. | reverse complement strand
GTTTATAGAAGACTATTGGGCAAAGTCTGTTGAGAAATTTCTAGAGATAGATTATGAAATACCCAAATGATAGAAGTTGCAAATTTTGGAAAGAAAAAAAAGGCCTGAATGCAATTCAGACCTTTTTTTTTTGAGTTTTGACTTCAATTACTTTACTAGGGTAAACTCAATGGAATATGCCACATTCTCATCATTTCCATCTGTATCGACGTCAAATTGATCTGAATCTGACAAAACAAGTACCATTCTGCTACTGCTCAATCCTGAAATATCAAATTCTTGGTTTCCATTTACAGAAGTCAAAAGTAGCTTAGTATTGTTGTTTTGTAGGCTATAAGTGCCGGAATCCTCTTCTACACCATCTACTCTAACAATGTAGCTCCCATCTGCATTGAATGTCAGTGTAGTGGCTGCCAATTCTGTTTGATCTATGATCTGTGTTAAAAAAAGTGACTGCGCCAATTGAGCTTGCTGCGGAGTTAGGCCCATAACAGTGGTCATGTAGGTCAGTACAGGCTGACCATTAATGGTGGCATCGCTTAGGGAGTAGGAATCAAAGTTCCATGTTCCTACGATTGTGGAAGAAGGCATTTCTTCCTCGCTGACGCAGGACCCTAACACAGAAAATGCAGCAATCAATCCAGCAAAAATGACAAATCTAGTATTTCTATTCATAGTTTTATAGGTTGGTGAATCTATGGTAAATCTCATAAATCTATGAAAATAATTGAAAAGTTTAAATTAAGAATACATTAAATCCAATTTAGTTTCAATAAATCAGGTATTTATTTCTGGATTTTTTGAAACTTTCAAGGTCTTCCTGCCAAGATGCTTTGATTTCTGCTTCGGTTTTTCCGGCCAAAATATCTTTCCTTAATTGGTCGCTTCCGGCTAATTTGTCAAAGAAGTTGTTGAAGAATTTTTCCTTCTTTCCCGAAATTTCATAGGCCTCCAACAGGTATTTTAAAGTAAACTGATGGGTCAGTGGTTCATTTCTCAAGTCCCTCCCATAACATTTTTTATCCTGCTGGGGAGGAGTTTTGGACATTCCTTCGATGCTTACGGGAGTGAAAGTGAAGTCCCCGTATTTTGGATCGGGATAACCATATACCTGAAACGGAAAGTAAGTCCCCCTTCCCAAGGAAACATCCGTTCCTTCAAAGTAACAAAGCGTGGGGTACAATCGGATTGCGGTATCATTTGGAAGATTGGGGGAAGGTTTTATCGCAAGGCTGTAAGGGATGTCATGGTTCCAGTTTTTGACCGGAATTACTTGGATGTTACTTTTCATACCGCCTTTGAGCCATCCTTCACCATTGATCATCTGTGCCAATTCGCCAACAGTCAGACCATGTACCACCGGTATGGGATGCATGCCTACAAAGCTTTCATATCCTTTTTTGAGAACAGGGCCATCCACATAGTTTCCATTGGGATTTGGGCGGTCAAAAATCAGCAATGGCTTTTTGTTTTCAGCACAGCTTTCCATCACATAATGCATGGTGCTGATGAAGGTATAAAACCTGACTCCCACATCCTGAAGGTCATAGATCAGGATATCAATGTCTTTGAGCGTTTCGGCTGATGGCTTTTTGTTGTTACCATAAAGCGATACGATCGGTAAGCCAGTCCGCTTGTCTATCTCCGAATTGACCACTTCTCCTGCATCTGCATCTCCCCTGAATCCATGTTCGGGCACGAAAACTTTGACCACAGTAACGCCTTCTGCCATCAAGAAGTCCACTAAGTGGATATTGTTTTTGGAGGTTAAGATGGAAGTCTGATTCACTACCAATCCCACCTTTTTTCCTTTCAAAAGAGGAAGATAAACCTCAGGCTGATCTGCCGCAGGAAGGATGGGGTTTTGGACGATGGACTCGGTGTTTTGGTCTTGTTGGTCTTTTGTTTTACAAAATGCCAGACTCTGAATGAAAAATGTGGCAAGTATGATTATTTTGAATGGCTTCATAGTTACTTTGCAATAGAATTTCAACCAAATAAGCAAAATCATTGAACCTTTCCTATTTCATTGCCAAGAGAATCAGTTTTAAGAGGACAGGCGGTTTTACCGGGACAATACATCGTATTGCTGTTGCTTCGGTAGCAATTGGAATTGCGGTTTCCTTGATTTCTTTTATGATTTTGGGTGGCTTTCAAGATAAAATTTCCGAGAAGGTTTTTTCATTTACAGGACATTATCAGGTTCAGAAATTTGTCTCGGGTAATGCCTTCGAGGAAAGTCCCACTTCCAAAAGCTCTGATTTTTACAAGAATTATCCCCAAAACGACCTGATCAGCCATGTGCAAGTTTATGCCCATAAGCCCGGGTTGTTGAAGGGAGATGAGGAAGTCGAGGGAGTTTTGATGAAAGGAATCGGTCCTGACTTTGATTCTCTGAGTTTTAAAAATTCAATCGTCCAAGGAAGGTTTATCCAGTTTTCGGATTCCGGCGCGTCAAATGAAATCCTGGTCAGCAGGAAGATCGCTGACAAGCTTAGACTGGAAGTAGGGGAGAGGATTACCATGTACTTTGTGCAGGAACCGCCTAGATTCAGAAGGTTTGAAATTGTTGGTCTTTATGAGACGTTTTTGGAAAATTTCGATGACAAGATCATCATTGGAGATATTCAGACCATTCGCAATCTGAATGGATGGTCTGCCGATCAGGTAGGTGGCTTTGAGGTTTTTGTCCATAATAACAAAAAGTTAGATGAGATGGCCGAATCCATCTACAATTCCCTGGATTTTGACCTTAAGCTGATCAAAGTGACGGATAAGTTCATCGAGATTTTCGATTGGCTGATTCTGCTCAACAACAATGTGTATATATTTCTAGGATTGATTCTGTTCGTCGCAGCTTTCAATATGGTTTCGATATTGTTTATCCTAATTATGGAAAGGACCCAAATGATCGGGATACTGAAGGCCTTGGGATCTAGCAACAAACAGATCAGGAAGATATTTGTATGGAACGGTGTCAGGATAATCGGAAGGGGATTGTTCATTGGCAATGCGATTGCCATTGGTTTTGGATTGATTCAAGAAAAATTCCAGTTGGTGGCACTCGATCCTGCAAGCTACTACATGAACTTTGTGCCGATTTCCTGGAATTGGCCGGTATTTTTCATTCTCAATGGAGCCGTGCTTTTAGTAACAACACTCGTCTTATTCATTCCGGCGATGTTGATCAGCAATATCCAGCCTATCAAGGCTATACGCTTTGATTGACCTTATATGTCTTGAAAAAGCTTAAAAATTTCATGTAAATCACCCCCCAAACCGCTTCTTTAAATATGTGTTTATTCATTTTGGAAGTTCCTTTGGTGCGGTCTGTGAAAATAATAGGAACCTCTTTGATCTTAAATCCAAGTTTCCAGGTAGTAAATTTCATCTCAATCTGAAAAGCATAGCCGATGAACTTGATCCTGTCCAATCTGATGCTTTCCAAAACCTTCCTTGTGTAGCATTTGAAACCTGCGGTGGCATCTTTGATGGGCATGCCGGTAATGAACTGAACATATTTGCTCGCAAAAAACGACATCAAAACCCTTCCCATCGGCCAATTGACCACATTGACACCTGTGATGTACCGGGAGCCGATTGCCATATCAAAGCCATCTTCCGCACAGGCTTGATATAATTTGATCAGGTCTGAGGGATTATGGGAAAAGTCAGCATCCATCTCAAAAATATATCGGTAGCCATTGACCAAAGCATAATGGAAGCCTTTAAGATAGGCAGTTCCCAAGCCAAGTTTGCCTTTTCTTTGTATCAGGTGGATTCTGTCAGGGAATTCTTTTTGCAGTTTCTTTACCTCCTCCGCTGTCCCGTCAGGCGAGTTGTCATCAATGACCAAGAGTTCGAATTTCCCTTCCAATTCCATGATGGCAAAGCTGATGTCCCGGATGTTTTCCAGTTCATTGTAGGTAGGGATGATGACAAGTTTTTCTCTGTTCATAAAATTCGAAACCCAAAAATATGATTAAAAGCATGGAATTGTAAGTTTGAAAAAATATTATGCAAAAATTAACATATAATTGCCTCCGGAAAAATTACCCAAAACCATGAAAATTGCTGTGATCACCTATGAGGCGAGAGGATCTTACGCCACTGAAGATGTTGCCGATGAAGACAAGATCCTGACGGATATCCTTTCGGAACTTGGTTTGGATTTTACTTTTGAGGTATGGTCGGATGAACGGGTCGATTGGTCAGCATATACCCACCTGCTGATGAAATCCCCTTGGGATTATTTTGACCGATATGCTGAGTTTTTGCCTTGGTGCCAAAAGATCAACGCTTTAGGAATTCCTGCATTCAATGATATGGATACTGTAATCCGGAATTCCGATAAGCGATATCTTGAGGAAATTCAGGCCAAAGGTTTTCCTATAGTTCCGACGATTTTCAACAGTAAAAATCAAATCCCTGACCTTGAGGCTTGCTTTGCATCTTTTGAAACAGACCAAATGGTGATCAAGCCCACAGTCAGCGGCGGTGCAAAGAATACCATGAAGATCCATAAGAAAAATTGGAGGGAAAATCAGGAACAAATTGAAAGTTTGTTGGGCTCAGAAGATTTTATGGTGCAGCCATTTATCAAGGAAGTGGCCGAGGTAGGCGAGCATTCCTACCTTTTCTTCAATGGAAAATTTTCCCATGCGGTATTGAAAAGTGCCAAATCAGGGGAGTTTCGGGTACAGCATTTCTTTGGAGGACAGATCCATCCCATCGATCCGCCTTTGATCGAATTGGCCAATATCCAAAAGATTATCGATGAATTTGCTGCGGATACCCTGTATGCAAGAGTAGATGGTGTTTGGATTGAGGGGATTTTTTACCTGATGGAGCTTGAACTGATTGAGCCGTATCTTTTTCTATTTACTTCGAAAGATGGGAGGGAAAACTATAAAAATGCGATAAAGGAAAGGTTTGGGGTTTGAGATGTGAGAGGCAAGAAACAAGAGTCAAGAGGCAAGAATCAAGATTTTTTGAACCAAGTATAAAGTACCAAGTACCAAGATTTGGGCAACAACCAAAAACCTAATAACCCAATAACCAATATCCAATATCCCCTCACTCAATCACTCACACCTCTCCAGATTCATTTGTGCATAAAGACTTCCCTTTTCAGCCGCTTCCCTGAGGTCTTTGCAACCGGTCGGATCATTGATATCAATTTTTGCATTGCCCCTTCTTGCCAATGCCTCAATATGGTTTGGGTTGGATTTCAAAACATCTTCAAAATCTTCTAAAGCCCATTCAGAATACCCGATCATCAAGCGGATCAAACCCCTGTTGTATTTGGCGGTGATATTTTCGGGATCGTATTTCAGGCACATATTGAATGATCCTGCTGCACCCAAAATATCCCCGATCTGAGACCTTGCCATACCCTGATAAAAATAAACGCGCGAATCTTTGGGATTCAGTTCTTTTGCTAGCTGCAGGAATTCATCCGCATTCTGATAATCCTTGTTCATGAGCATCGCCCGACCAAGCAAAAACAGGATGTCGTAATCCTTACTGTCTTCTTTGGCAGCAAGAAGCAGGTATTTTTGGGCATTTTTATAATCTTCCTGTTTCCAATATAATTTTCCGATACCTGCATAGGCCTGCGCATAAGTCGGGTCATAATGGATGATGGTTTTGTAATCATCCACTGCTTTGTCAAACTCTTCTAATTCCTCATAGGACCTTGCCCTGAGGTGAAGGGATTTGATGTCAGTCACATTGATAAAAAGGGTCTTGGAAAACTCAGAAACGGCATTTTCATAATCGGCTTGCCGGAAATATTTTTCACCTTCTGAAAAACTCCCAAAACAAGAAACACAGACAATCAAAAGGAGAATAGATAATGAGGTACGCATGGAATTTTTAATTTAAAACTAAAAATAACAAAACCTTACGAAAATTTCATAATAAGACTAAAAAAATTCAATCCGCTTTTGAATATCTTATCTAGAGGCTGAAGAATGTTTTTGAGAAGGATCGTAAATTAAAATAAGCTTTGGAAAATAGATAAGAGATATCGATTTCCAAAGCTTTGAATTGGGTTGTGATTGCACAGATTTTTTCAACCTCCTATGTTCCTATCTTTTTTTGCCTCCAAAAATGCATTTAATTCAGACCTTGGCATTGGCAGTTTATTGTCAGGAAGATTTCTGAGGTAATCATAAAACTCTTTGTTCATCTGTTCTGTATAATTGCTATCGATCTGACCAGTTGTCCAGTCACCGGCCTTGTTGCGCATGATTCCATAAGTATGGCGCAGGTTGCTGATTTCGGCATTGAGGACAATCTCAGCTACCAGGTAGGCCGGGAAAAACAGTGTGCCGTAAGGGCTTGCAAATACCACATCCCCGGGTAAAACCGTCACATCACCGATTCTGATCGGGGCATTGATGGAGGTTAGCATCATTTCAGCTATGGAAGAAGGATGGTCTCCAAGGATCCAACCGTTGAATCCTTCGACTTTTTTGATCTCTTGGATATTTCTGACTGTTCCGTAAAAAACCACACCCCGCTTCGTCTTGGCATATATCGAATTGGCCAATCGGTCTCCGATCAAAGTTCCCTGTTCGACTTTGGCAAAACCATCTGCCACATAAACATCACCGTCTTTCAGCATTTCGATAGGCCAAACGTTGGATTGGGCTTTTTCTCCATGACCTTCTGCCAATCCTACCTCCCGGATCAAATCCCCGAAATCCGGTCGCTGAGGCATATATTGTGCAGTTACCACCCGCCCTGTCATGACGGTATTTTTGTCGGGATTTACCATCATCCAATTGCCTTGGTATTGGTTGTTGAACTTGTGGCTGCGTAATCCACCCCACGCATGAGTCAAAACGACGTTTTTCAACCTTTCCAACAATTCATCAGATACATAAGGCCTCCCATCCGGCAATCGCTCACCCTTCCAACGAGATGTCAATGAAATGATATATTCCCTGTCCATCGCCACCCTGTCGTATTGAGCAAAAGAGGGAGTAAGTGCGCTGAAGATCAATCCTGAAAAGATCAAAACGTTCAATAGGTTTTTTTTCATGGTTTAAGTTGGGTTGAGGTAAAAGTTTGTTATTGTTGAAGAATACATAATCACACCAATATTGCCCAAGAAAACTATCAAATTTGGATAAATGGCTGATTTTCAACCAAAGTAATATGATTTGGTTGGTTTAATTTTATAGGGTTTTAATTCTGTTCCAAAAAAACAATCCGGCATTCTTGCATGTTAGAAAGCCTGTATTAACTTTGCCGACGCAATGAACAGTAAGACCTTATATAGTACTTCTTTTTCTGTCCGCACCATCCTCGGTGGGGTACATCATTTGCATCATTCCTCCTAAGGAGGAAATTTTTAACATATCGCCCGCGGACGGCTGTTGGTATATTCATACAGCCCTATCATCCAAAATTCTTATTGGCATTTTGATACTAAACGTATATTGCATCCATGAATTCAATTATCCGAATAGCCGTACAGAAAAGCGGCAGACTAAGTGAAGATTCCCTTAGCCTCATCAAAGAATGTGGCATCAAATTCTATAACGGTACCGGCAAACTCAAGTCCACATCTACGAACTTTCCTGTAGAATTCCTCTTTTTGAGGGATGATGACATTCCGGGATATGTCTCTGACGGCGTAGCTGACCTTGGTATTGTGGGGGAAAATGAATTGGTCGAAAAAGACAAAGATGTCACCGTTCTCAAGAAATTGGGCTTTTCCAAGTGCCGCCTTTCTCTTGCCATTCCCAAAGGTGAAGAATATTCCAACATTCAATATTTTGAAGGAAAAAGTATTGCGACCTCTTATCCAAAGATCCTTGGTGATTACCTGAAGTCCAAAAACATATCATCCGATATTCATGAAATCAGCGGCTCTGTTGAGATTGCGCCGAGCATTGGATTGGCTCAGGGCATCTGTGATATCGTAAGTTCGGGTTCGACCCTGATGATGAACGGACTCAAAGAAGTCGAGGAAATCTTCAAATCCGAAGCCGTCCTTATTGGAAATAAAAACCTTTCTGAAGAAAAATTGGCCATCGTAGACAAGTTGCTATTCAGAATGAATGCTGTCCAAAAAGGCAAAAGCAACAAATACGTTCTTTTAAATGCCCCTAACGCTTCTTTGGACAAAATCATTTCCCTGATCCCGGGAATGCGAAGCCCAACGATCTTGCCTTTGGCACAGGAAGGTTGGTCATCGGTACATTCAGTTTTGAGCGAAGACCAGTTTTGGGAAAATATCGAAGAACTCCGTGCAGCAGGCGCAGAGGGGATTTTGGTAGTACCGATAGAGAAGATGGTTATATAATGGTAGACACAAGACGTAAGATACAAGACTGGAGATTTTAGAAAATAGAAGCAAGAGACGAGATGCGAGAGGCGAAAAATAATGCCGTGAGTATTTTGGATGTATCTTTCAACAACTTGACAATCTGACAACGCCAAGCAGACAACAATTACAACCATTACAACAA
>NZ_CDSBKL010000164.1:0-8497 GCF_977115555.1 Aquiflexum sp. | reverse complement strand
TTTTAGTTGATTTTCGGTACATTTGCAAAAAAACAATTTTTATGGTCATTTTTCTAGCGGTTAGTACAGCTTTCTTGGTGGGTTTTTTACTGACTCCAATAGTGATTTTATTATTGAAAAAAATGGAACTCGTTGACAGCCCAGGAGGAAGAAAAATCCACAATGGGTTTGTACCTTCCATGGGAGGGATCGCTTTCGTTTTGGCAACGTTCATTTCAGTTTTGGCTTGGCTTGATTCACAAATGATAATGGAAATCAGGTTTCTATTGGCGGCTTTTGGTCTTATGTTCTTTGTAGGATTAAGGGATGATATGGTGAATATGAGCGCTTTACAAAAGTTGGCCGGTCAATTTATTTCCGCATACCTTGTTGTAGTTATGGCAGACATTAGATTGACAGGGCTTTATGGCTTTTTTGGTATTTATGAATTACCCCTTTGGATCAGTTATGGTATCTCATTTTTTACTATTCTTGTTTTGACCAATTCTTTCAATTTGATAGATGGTTTAGATGGTTTGGCAGGTTCTATCAGTCTTGTTACTTTTTTGTTTCTAGGATGGTGGTTTTTGGAGGCAGACCTTACGAGTTATTCTGTGTTTTCCTTTATTTTAGTTGGATCGGTTTTCTCTTTCCTAGTCTATAATTGGCATCCTGCAAAAATTTTCATGGGGGATACGGGTTCTCTTAGTTTAGGATTTGCTTTGGCTGTTCTCACCATACTATTTATTGATAAGAATGGTACAATGGCAAATTTTGAAGGCTGGAAATTTAATGCACCCATAGCATCAGGTGTTGCTCTCCTCATTATTCCAATTTATGATACATCTAGAATTTTTATAAAGAGGATGATGAAGGGGAAATCGCCTATGGCACCTGATAAAAGCCATGTCCATCATTTTCTTTTAAGAATGGGCTTGAGACATGATCAGGTCACATTGTCACTTGTATCTATTAAAATCTGTTTTATTGCTTTTATTTTTGTAGGTTCAAGCTTCAACGATTATGTGATGCTTCCAATAGTTGTTTTAGTTGCAGTGGCCTTGGGAGTAAGAATGGATACAATTACATTGAAGAAAGTTAAGAAAAGGATAAGAAACTCCCCTCCAGTCCTTTCCAAAAGAGCAAAAAGAAAATCTTTTCAAAAGCCAAATATACCCGGTGAAGTATTGGAAAAAGTAAATATAAGCGATAATTGAATTTTGAAAATTTAACGATATTAAGCTTCGAAGACCTAGTTTTCGAAGTTTTTTTATTGGCCTTAAAATAATTTTATCCTTGCCATGGGCGATGTTGTTTTGTTTTTTGATTAATCAAACTTTACTTTAGATTTGTTCCTTGTTTCACTCAAACAAAAAATGCTAAACCCCATTCCACTTTCTACTCCTGTATTTGACGGAAATGAAAATGACTTCGTTCTGCAAGCCTTAGGGTCAAATCAAATATCAACAGCAGGTAATAATATCACCAATTTTGAAGAAGAAATAAAAAAAAGACTTGGAAACTACCATGTGGCGGTAAAGAATTCAGGAACCTCAGCCATCCATTTGGCATTGAGATTACTAGGAGTGGGGTTTGGAGACGAGGTATTATGTCAGTCCTTTACATTTTGTGCTTCCGCAAATCCTATAATTTATTTGGGCGCTAAGCCGATATTTGTTGACAGCGAATCAACAACATGGAATATTTGTCCGGAAATCTTAGAGGAGGCAATTCGGGATCGGATAAATAAAGGGACCAAGCCTAAAGCTATCGTCGTAGTAGACCTTTTTGGAATGCCTGCAAAATTTGATGAAATCTTGAAAATTTCCCAAAAATACGAGATTCCTATTGTTGAGGATGCAGCTGAGGCCTTAGGTTCATCTATACATGGAAAGCCTTGTGGTACATTTGGTGATTTTGGAGTATTTTCCTTTAATGGAAATAAAATCATAACTACAGGTTCTGGTGGGGCATTGATTTCATCCGATGCAGATGCCATTGAAAGGTCAAAATACCTATCGGTTCAGGCACGTGAAAATTTTAAATATTATGTTCATAAGGACATTGGTTATAATTATAGGATGAATAACATGTCGGCAGGTATTGGTTTAGCCCAGTTTTTTAATCTTGATAAAAAGATTGCTTTAAGAAGGAAAGTCTTTGAAAATTATCAGAATCTCCTTGCTGATTTTGAAGGGTTTTCTACAATTCTCGAGCCGGATGGTTATTTTTCGAATAGATGGCTTTCTACCTTTTTGGTGAATGAATCTCAATCTGGTTTTTCAAATGAAGCGATAAGACTAGCATTACTGAAGGAAAATATTGAGACTCGATATCTTTGGAATCCCCTTCAACTTCAGCCCATATTCAAAGAAATAGAATTTTATGGCGGTGGATGTTCCGAAGAGCTGTTCAATAAAGGGATATGTTTACCAAGCAGTGAAAATCTATCTTATGGGGATCAGGAAAGGATAATTGGAGTGATAAGAAAGCTCTACTCATAAAATTTGGAAAGTAATGTATTCTTTATTTCTAAAAAGATCGATTGATGTATTTTTCAGCTTTTTTTTGTTGATTTTCCTTTCACCTATTTTGATACTAGTGGCAGTTTTTTTAGCTATTCATGTTGGGGGAAATCCATTTTTTTTTCAAAAAAGACCTGGAAAGAACGGTAGACTATTTAAGCTTGTTAAATTCAAAACCATGATTGATGCTTTTGATCCAAATGGTATTCCTTTATCAGATGAAGAAAGATTGAAATGGTTTGGAAAAATTATCAGGAAGTCCTCGCTTGATGAAATGCCACAAATGTGGAATATTTTGAAAGGGGATATGAGTTTGATTGGCCCAAGGCCATTATTGGAAGAATATTTACCACTATATGATTCAAATCAAGCAAAACGGCATTTGGTAAGGCCAGGAATTTCTGGTCTGGCACAGGTAAGTGGAAGGAATTCATTGTCTTGGGAAAAGAAGTTTGAGTTTGATATTTTCTATGTCAATAATCTGTCATTCAAATTAGATCTGAAAATTTTTATTAAGACAATTTTTAAAATATTCAAGACAGAAGGAATCTCGCAAAATGGTCATGTTTCCATGTCGAAATTTCAAGGAAGTAAAGAATTAAACCAAAATGAATAGAAGAAAGGAAAGTGGTAAAGAATTTGGCAGATTCGTTGCTTTGAAAATATAGGTTAATGATTGGAATAAATACATTTATTTAATTTATATTTAGGTAAAATAAGAAAACTATTAACTCGTGAACTTAAAAATATGTGCAAAAATTTTTTTAACCTTTTTACTTCGATATCTGAAAATTATTTAAAAAAAAATTCTGCTCAAAAACCATTACCTACAGCCAAAAATGGAACATACATATGGAAAATTGTATGTTTTTTTTTGGCTAAAAAATAGTCTTTGGAAAGGTTAATTTTTGTGAAAATCAATGATATATTTGAATGTATCGCCTATAACTAAAAATAGTTAAAATTGAAAATCACTCATATTAATCCACCCATAAAATGAATTTTTTGAAAGACTTAAGGATCCTTCCTAGATGGATCATAATTACCCTAGATTCATTTGTTATATTTCAGTCGACATTCTTCGCGTATTTGTTGCGGTTTAATTTCGATCTTGAACTTGTCAACAAAAGCAATGCTGTTTTTGGAAGTTTAGTATTCTCAGGGGTGGTTTTCCTTGTAATGCTTGCCACAAAAAGTTATAAGGGAATTGTGAGACATACAGGCCTCAAAGACAGCGTCAATATCTATAAAACGATTACCATAGGATTTTTATTCGTTTTGTTTTCCAACTTTGTTTTCGAAACCTTTATTTCAAGTACGTACATTATCCCGAATTCAGTTTTGATAATAGCGTCTCTGACTTCCCTATTTCTGTTGATTTTGTATAGATTTTTAGTAAAAGAATCCTTTATCTACTTGAAAAGCGGTTTTGTTTCAAATAATGTAAAAGTAGGGGTGATTTTTGGAGCAAGTGAGGCAGGTATTATTGCCTTGGATGTCATAAAAAGAGATAGTAAATCAAACCTGATGATTGCTGCATTTCTTGATGATGATCACATGAAAGAGGGAAAGATCATCGGGGGAAAGAAAATCTTTAAAGGACTTTCTCAGCTGGAATTTTTGGTTAAAAACCACAAAGTATCTGAATTGATTATTGCGGTAAAAGATTTGTCAGTTCAACGAAAAAAGGAAATTATAGATGAATGTTATAAATTCAATATACATGTTTCGATTGTTCCGCCGATAAACCAATGGATAAATAGAGGTCTAAATACCGAGGCAATTCGTGACCTTAGGATTGAGGACTTACTTGGAAGGGAGCAGATTTCATTGGAAAACCCAAAAATCAAGGAAGAACTTGCCAACAAAGTCGTTTTGGTGACAGGTGCTGCAGGCTCCATTGGAAGTGAGCTTTGTAGACAGATCATGTACTACAACCCAAAATTGCTTCTTTTATTGGATTTTTCTGAATCTGCTTTGTATGACCTGGATTTTGAGTTTAGAGAATCCGGAATGATTACGCCCCACATGTCTATTTTGGCTGACATACGTGATTATACTACCATCAAAAATGTATTTAAAAAGTATAGTCCAGATGTAGTTTTCCATGCTGCGGCCTACAAACATGTGCCAATGATTGAGAATTATCCTGAACAAGCTATTAAGAGCAATATTCTTGGAACAAAAATTCTTGCTGATTTATCCGTATTGCATAATGTGGAAAAATTTGTTTTGGTGAGCACGGACAAGGCTGTAAATCCTACCAACGTGATGGGTGCCACAAAAAGGGCCGCTGAAATGTATGTCCAATCTTTGAACAACTATTTGCAGACCCATCATGTTAACTCCCATACAAAATTCATTACGACCCGATTTGGAAATGTTCTTGGATCAAATGGTTCCGTGGTTCCACTTTTCAAAAAGCAGATCCAAAAAGGCGGACCAATAACAGTGACCCACCCTGATATTACGAGGTATTTTATGACCATTCCTGAAGCTTGTCAGTTAGTACTTGAAGCGGGTTTTATGGGTAATGGAGGTGAGATTTATGTATTTGACATGGGGGAACCGATTAAAATTGTCGATCTAGCGATCAACATGATCAGGTTAAGTGGCAAAAGGGAAGGTGATGATGTCAAAATAGTTTTTACAGGTCTTCGAGAAGGTGAAAAATTGTATGAAGAACTTCTCAATGATTCTGAAATTGTAAAGATCACCCACCATCCAAAAATAAAGATAGCTCAGGTATCGACGGTGCATTTTTACAAAATTGAAGGACAGATTGAAATTTTCGAAAACCTTATCGGAAAAAATTCAGAAAATGACCTTGTATTTCATTTGAAATCCATGATTCCGGAATACAAAAGCAATTCTTCAAGATTTGAAGTTTTGGATAGACTCAATTAAATCAACAACCATTCAGTCATTTCCTTTTACTTATTTTGTTCAAGGTAATGCTGCGTTGAAGATTACATTTGAATCTTTCTGATTCTGCCCCGTATTTTTTTTGATGTTTTGTTTTTCTTCCGGTTACTCTTTTTCGCCAAAGCTTAAAGGATGAAATTTTAAGCTCGTTTCGCATTAATTTTATCACCTCTTCTTCGGGAATGCCAAATTGGTTTTTTATTGCTTCAAAAGGTGTTCGGTCTTCCCAAGCCATCTCGATTATCCGATCTTTTTCAAATGATTCCATCATAAAGTTTTTATACGAACAATGTCGGATTTCTAATGTTTTGAAGAAGATGGAAAAAATCAATGTAGTTTGGTATAAGCGTGATATCAGGATACAGGACCATTTGCCTTTGAAATCAGCAATAGAAAAGGGATTGCCGGTTTTGATGGTTTATGTTTTTGAACCCTGCTTGATTGATTCTCCTCAATACGATGTGAGACATTGGAGGTTTATTTACCAAAGTATACAGAATGTCAACTTGACATTAAAGTCATTTAATACAGGAATTTTCATTCATTATGGAGAAATTATCAACTTTTTTGAATGTCTACAAGCTTTTGTTCAGATTGACACGGTGTTTTCCCATTTTGAAACAGGGATTTCAGTTACCTATGAAAGAGACAAAAGTGTCAAAGTCTTTTTTCAAAAAAACAATATCAAATGGGAAGAATTTCCTCAAAATGGTGTGTTGCGAGGAATAAAGAATAGAGTCAATTGGTCTGATCATTGGGAAAAATTTATGAATTCGACTATTGATACTCCTGAACTTTCTTTAGGAAAATATTTTCATTTAAATGATAGTTTTGAAATGCAGGGGAAAATTATTCCTGAAGAATGGAAATCCAAAGATCCTAAAATGCAAGAAGGAGGGGAGACTGTTGCTTGGAGGTATATGAATTCATTTTTTGCTGGAAGGGTAAAGGAATATAGCAAGTATATCAGTAAGCCCGAGCAAAGCAGAAAGTCTTGTAGCCGTTTGTCCCCATACTTGGCATGGGGGAATTTGTCAATCAAACAAGTGTATCAGGAAGCAGGGAAACTTAAAAAAAGGAACCTTGAAAAAGGAAATATTCGGAATTTCCAATCACGGCTCCAATGGCACTGTCATTTCATCCAAAAATTTGAAATGGAATGTAGAATGGAATTCGAAAACTTAAACAAAGGTTTTGATAAATTCCAAAAAACCAAAGACGAAAACTTGCTCCAGGCTTGGAAAGAGGGGAATACGGGATTTCCTCTAGTTGATGCTTGTATGCGATGTTTGAAAGATACAGGTTATCTTAATTTCAGAATGAGGGCCATGTTGGTTTCTTTTCTCACTCATCATTTGTTATTGGATTGGCGGGTAGGGGCAAATCACCTGGCCAAATTATTTTTGGATTTTGAACCAGGTATTCATTATCCTCAAATTCAGATGCAGGCCGGCGTTACCGGTACAAACACTGTCAGGATATACAATCCTATAAAGCAATCCCTTGAACATGACCCTTTAGGAAATTTTATTAAAAATGGGTTCCTGAGCTGTCTCTTTTACCACATGGTCAAATTCATCAACCATGGACACTTACACGATTAGAACAAATGATTTTTGGGTTTGAACTCGGTAGGAATTATCCTTTTCCCATAGTAGATCCTGACATTTCAGCAAAAAATGCGCGTGACATTATCTGGCAAGAACAAAGTGATGAAGAAGTATTGAAATATTCGAAAAGGATTTTGAGAATGCATACACTCCCCTCTAGGGAAATGTAAAAAAAAAGCCCACTTTGAAGCGGGCTTTTGAAAATCATGATTTTTTAATCTGCTAAATATTTATCAACCGGTACGTAATCCATATTGAAAGCCTCTGCAACTGCTTTATAGACGATATCTCCGTTAATCACATTTAGGCCGGGTACTAGGTCAGGATTTTGTTGAGCTGCCTTTTTCCATCCTTTGTCGGCCAATTGAATGGCATAGGGAAGTGTCGCGTTGGTTAATGCCAAAGTTGAAGTATAAGGTACGGCACCAGGCATATTTGCCACGCAATAATGAACAACGTCATCAATGATATAGGTGGGGTTTTCGTGAGTAGTAGGCTTACAGGTTTCGATACATCCTCCTTGATCCACTGCGACATCTACCAAAACAGTTCCTGGTTTCATAATCTTCAGCATATCTTTGGTAATCAAGTGAGGGGCTTTTGCTCCGGGGATCAAAACTGCACCAACTATCAAATCCGAATGTTTTATCATTTCTCTAATGTTGTATTCATTAGACATCATGGTTTTCACATTTGCAGGCATGACATCAGCGAGGTATCGCATTCTTGCCAATGAAACATCCATGATGGTTACATCAGCCCCTAGTCCCGCCGCCATCCAAGCGGCCTGCGTTCCGACAATACCTCCACCAAGAATCAATACTTTAGCAGGTAAAACTCCAGGAACCCCGCCAAGAAGAATGCCTCGCCCTTTAAGAGGCTTTTCAAGGTAATTTGCACCTTTTTGTATAGCCATCCTTCCTGCAACTTCTGACATCGGGATGAGGAGAGGAAGGCTTCTATCTGGTTTTTCAACAGTCTCATAAGCCAAGCAAGTTGCCTTGCTTTCAACCATGGCTTTTGTAAGGGGCTCATAAGAAGCGAAATGGAAGTAAGTAAACAATAACTGATTTTCCTTGATTAATTTATATTCTGGTTCAATCGGTTCTTTTACTTTAATAATCATGTCAGCAATGGCATAAACCTCCTCAATTGTAGGCAAAATTGTTGCTCCGGCAGATACATATTCTTCATCACTGAACCCACTACCTATCCCGGCTGTATGCTGTACATAGACCTGATGGCCTCTTTTTACCAACTCTTTTGCGCCGGCAGGGGTCAATGCCACCCGATTTTCATTGTTTTTTATTTCTTTTGGGGTACCGATTATCATATTGTTAAAATTTGGGTTATCAAATCCGAAGCCCAAAGATAATATCAGGTGGCTATTAAAAGCCATTATCCATCCAATTATTTTGATTACTATAAGAAAATGAATCTTATTTGAAATTTTATTTT
>NZ_CDSBKL010000163.1:0-8498 GCF_977115555.1 Aquiflexum sp. | reverse complement strand
CCCGAAAAAATCCTTGGTCTTGTCACCGAATACAAGGGTGTCAATTTCATCGAAATTCAGGAAGAAACACATTTGAGGTTGTTGGTCAATTCTTCCTATGGGATTATTTTCAAAAAAAACTTAATATCTGATGAGGACTTGGATGACCTGATTGCCAAATCTATGTTTTTTAAGGATTTTGGGGTAATGCTATACCTTGTTTCAGAAAGTCTTGAAATAAATGATACCATCATCCAAAAACTGAAAACTTTGGCTTCCACAGCAGAAGTACTCCTAGGATTCGGTATTGAGCCTGAAAGTTTGAGAAACTTAATTGAAGAGACCGGAGTAAAAGGTATTGCCCTGGAGGGTGGGGAAGAAATCAAACCTGGCCTTAAGGATTTTGACCAGTTGGCAGAAATATTAGAAGTACTGGAAATAGAGGATTAATTGATTTTTGGAACGGAAAAATGCTAGAGAAAGAAAAAATCGCCCTTGATTTCATGGCAATTCAGGACCTTATCTGTCAGGAATTGGAAATAGAAGATGGTAAGGGAAAATTCCAGGAAGATAAATGGACAAGAACTGAAGGAGGCGGCGGACGTACACGGATTATTCAAAATGGAAATATCATCGAAAAAGGAGGAGTAGCTTTCTCAGCTGTGGAAGGACCGACTCCTGACAAAATCCTTGAAAAACTTAAGCTCGAAAAAGCCGATTTTTTTGCGACAGGGGTGTCTATTGTCATTCATCCCGAAAGCCCGATGGTGCCTATCATCCATATGAATATCAGGTATTTTGAGATGAGCAATGGTGTCAAGTGGTTTGGAGGTGGCATCGATCTCACTCCCCATTATGTAGATATCGCCGATGCAAAATACTTTCACCAACAGGTAAAGGCCACCTGCGACCGATCAAATCCTGAGTATTATCCCAAATTCAAAAAGTGGGCTGATGACTATTTTTTCATCAAACACAGAAATGAAACAAGGGGTATAGGAGGGATTTTCTTTGACAGGCTATCAAGCCATGATCCCAAAGAAATGGATTCTGTTTTTGAATTTGTCAAATCGGTCGGATACCTTTTTCCAAAAATCTACCGCCACTTTATGGCCAAAAACAAATCTCTACCCTTTGGGGAAAATGAAAAAAAGTGGCAGGCACTCCGCCGAGGCAGGTACGTGGAATTTAACCTTGTTTGGGATGCGGGAACAAAATTCGGCCTTGATACAAATGGAAGAACAGAAAGCATCCTGATGAGTATGCCTCCCATGGCCAACTGGGAATACATGCATCAGCCCAATCCGGATTCGAGTGAAGCTTTCACCCTCGACCACCTCAAAAAAGAAATTGATTGGGTCAATATTTAAAAATGCTTAAAGGTTAAATTGGTTAATGGGATATTGAGAAAAACATGCTAGAAAAAATCAGTGAATGGGATCAGTCTCTTTTTTTGTGGTTAAACCAATACCACTCGGATTTTATGGATCCGATCATGTACTACTCTACCCGTACCTTTCCATGGATTCCACTTTATGTTTTTTTGATCTTCTTGATTTGGAAAGCCTACGGCAAACAAGGATGGTGGGTAATCTTGGGGGTTTTGCTTTCGATTCTTTTTGCTGACCAAATCACTTCAGGTCTGATGAAGCCGTTTTTTGAAAGGTTGAGGCCCTGTCATGAAGTTCTTTTGAATGGAATGGTCCACAATTATGGCAATTGTGGCGGTATGTATGGATTTGCCTCCTCACATGCGGCAAACAGTTTTGCCATTGCCACGGCTATGTATCTTGGGCTTTCTTTCAAATACCCTGCTGTCAAATGGCTTTTCCTATGGGCAGTGTTTTTTTCCTATACCAGAATATATCTTGGCGTTCATTATCCCGGAGATATATTGGTTGGGGCATTAGTCGGAGTGCTGAGTGGATTGGCGGCTTACCATATATTCCGTTACATCTACAACCTCGTTAGGATGAAAGGGAGAATAAACAAAATCAAAACCGACTAGGCTAGTCAGCATATCCTCTGATAATCCTTTGGATGTATTTGCCGATAATATCAAATTCAAGGTTAACCTCATCCCCTACTTTCAATTCATGAAAGCTGGTATGCTCATAGGTGTAAGGAATGATGGCAACGGAAAAATTCCCATTTTTTGAATGAAAACAGGTCAGACTTGTGCCATTGACCGTGATGGAACCTTTCTCCACGGTCACATTTCCCGTATTTGGGTCAAAAGAAAAATCAAAAATCCAAGAACCATCTTGTTCGGTAATGCGCTCCACTTTACCGATTTGATCCACATGTCCCTGCACAATATGCCCATCAAATCTTCCATTGGCAGGCATACAGCGTTCAAGGTTTACTTTTTTGCCTATTGCCCAGGACTTTAGATTCGTTTTTTTAAGTGTTTCATCTATTGCAGTAACTGAATAAGTCTTTCCATCAGTGGCAACTACAGTCAGACATACACCATTATGGGAAACTGACTGGTCCACTTTGAGTTCGGAAGTAATCGGAGATGATATATCGAATCGGACATTGGTCCCTTCCTTTTTGATGTCGGTGATCGTTCCCAATGTCTCTATAATTCCTGTAAACATAATTTAAAATCTAAAGGCCAAAATTTCAGACTATAAGTGGCAAAGCTTGATTTAGGGTTCAAATTAAGCCAATTTATCCCTTAACTTAGCATCGTTTACAAAAGTTTCCCATTACGATCCACCCATGTTAAAATTAGAGGACAGCTACCGCCACAAAGGTCAGAGAAAAGAATTGGTAAAAATCATCCGGCAAAAAGGCATCAAAGACGAAGCTGTTTTGAATGCAATCAATACCCTTCCACGGCATTTTTTCTTTGATTCGGCCTTGGATTCGCATGCCTATGAAGACAAGGCTTTCCCTATCGGAGAAGGTCAGACGATTTCCCAACCTTATACTGTGGCTTTCCAAACGGAACTATTAAATATAAAACCGGGAGATAAAGTCCTGGAAATCGGGACAGGTTCAGGGTATCAGGGCGCGATCCTGCATTTGCTCGGAGCGGATGTCCATACCATTGAATACCAAAAGAAACTTTTTGAAAGAACAAAGAAATTCATGTCCAAACTAGGCATCCACCTTCATTTTTACTTTGGAGACGGTTCCAAAGGAATTCCTGAGCATGCCCCTTATGACAAAATACTGGTAACTGCAGGAGCACCGGTGGTCCCAAATTCTTTGCTGAAGCAACTGAAAGTCGGTGGAATTTTGGTGATTCCGGTTGGAGACAGAAGAACCCAGAAAATGATGAAGCTGACAAAAATCACAGAAACCAAAATCGAACAGGAGGAGTTTGACAACTTTGCCTTTGTTCCGCTTTTGGGATTGGAAGGATGGAAATAACCAAATTTTATACTGAATTCAGGTCTATAAATTTTCTATGAAAGAAAAAGGTTTTGTATTTTTACAAAAAAATTAACTTTTATGCCAAAACAGAAATCAGCAAAGCAATCTGAAGTAATCATGACAGAAATGGTATTACCCAATGATACCAACACCTTAAACAACCTCATGGGTGGAAAGCTGATGCATTGGATGGACATTGTGTCTGCCATTGCAGCGCAAAAACACTCCAACAGGATCGTGGTCACGGCATCTGCTGACAGCATTTCTTTCAAGCATCCCATTGCCTTAGGCAATGTGGTGACACTTAAGGCACGCGTAACAAGGGCTTTCAATTCCTCTATAGAAGTCTTCATTGAGGTTTGGGCTGAGGATATTCCGGCCAACAAAAAAATCCTGACACACCGCGCATTTTTCACCTTTGTCGCTGTCGACCAAAACGGAAGGCCTATAGAAGTTCCTGAAGTCATCGCAGAAACGCCCGAGGAAATTGAACTTTATGAAGGAGCCCTAAGAAGGAGACAACTGAGATTGGTATTGGCAAAAAGAATGGATCCAAAAGATGCTGTCGAATTGAAATCAATTTTTGGCTTTGAGGAAAACAAAGGGTAAGAAATAGATGTAATTGTTTCGGGTTGTAAGCAGTTTTTCCTGAATCTACCCAAAGCCAAACCTTTTGGGGAAATTCCTTCTAAAGCTGTCTTTCATATTGTTTCTTTCATCTCGCTTTTATCTCCTTGCTTTCAGATGTTTTTTTAATCAAATTAGGCACATGGAAAAAATGAGTATCCACGACCTTGGTTTAATTTTAGACGATGAAATCTATCTCGTGACTGAAGAAAGAGATCAATTGTTGGCCCTTGAAAAACCTGTAACTCTAGAATCAACCTCAGTTTCCTCACAAGAGGAATTTGAAGAAGAACATGTGCAATTGGCATTTGAAGGAGGCTTTGAAAAAGGCATATTGGTAATCTATGAGGGAAGTTCACTTGAAAGCAATCTTTCAGAATATCTATTCAAGATTCTTGGTGCTGTCTCATGTTCGCTGAAAGACATCGCTTTGGCCAATTCAGAAGATACCGAATTGACATCAATGGCCTCCATTACAGCACTCAATCCAAATAAGATTATCGTGTTTGGCAAAGTGAGGCATGAAATCATGATGTCCGTCAAAAAAACATATGAAGTGCACCAAGAAGATGAGATCGAATATCTTTTTGCAGATGATTTAAGGCAGATCTCCGAAAATTTGGATCTACGAAAAGCCCTTTGGAAAGAGCTACAGGTCCTGTTCAACATTACCAAAAAATAGAAATGAAAACTATAGAAGAAAAAACCAAATGGCTGAAGCGGTTTAGGTTGATCAGTATCATGGAAGGTATTTCCTTTCTGGTTTTGTTATTTATAGCTATGCCGTTGAAATATACCATGGATTTGCCACTAGCTGTCACCTATGTTGGGTGGGTACATGGCT
Source organism: Aquiflexum sp. (assembly GCF_977115555.1). NCBI lineage: Bacteria > Pseudomonadati > Bacteroidota > Cytophagia > Cytophagales > Cyclobacteriaceae > Aquiflexum > Aquiflexum sp. The sequence continues at coordinate 3,661 of NZ_CDSBKL010000163.1, read as the reverse complement.
TACTATTCATCTTGTACATCTATACGGTCTTCCCAACTGCTCACAAATTAGAGTGGAAATTTGGAAAGACACTTTTTGCACTTGTAGCTTCAGTGCTTCCATTTGGGCCTTTCATTTTTGACAAAAACCTGAGCGAAGAAGAAAAAGAAATGGCCAAATCTTGACCTCTTACCATATGGCCCTGATCAGCAAAAAGAAAATCATCTATCCCATAAGCCCAAAATTGAGGGAATTTCTAAACAAATATGGGCGAGAGGTGGATTTCCCGATCCAATACAATGACCTCTTGAGATACAATACCTCAATCGCATTGTATGATTCCAAGGGAAATGATACGCTTTGGGAAACGGTCTTTTTTGCCGAATCCGACAGGGAGGAAATCCACTACGACGTCAAAAAAATCTATTCTCTCCTCAAAGCACAAGGTGACATGACTGTCATGCAGCACTTATATGTGGACAGGATTGACCTCTGCGTTTATGGAAATACCAAGCCTTTCCGGGTCAGAATCGTCAACAGGATCAATGACAATTTTGACTATTTTTATGTGAAGATGGCGGACGCATCGAGGATTTATGGACTTGAACTTGAACACCTCTTATCCCCTAACCGCATCAATTACCTAGTGCATGAAAACACCCTGATTGAAGAGCATATCGCGGGTATTCCGGGAGAGCAGTTTATGCGCCAATACATCAATGATGACCTTCAAAACCCTATCCGTTTGGCAAAGGAATTTGTCAAATTCAATGAAAGGTGTTTTGTCAGGTTATTGGGGGACATGCACTCTTCAAACTTTGTAGTGGATGTTACCCCGGATTTTGAGGAAACCCATTATAGAATAAGGGCCATCGATTTTGACCAACAGTCCTATGAAGGAAAAAAATCAATATACCTGCCACAGTATTTCAAACAGAACAATACCTTGATTCAGATGGGTTTCAAACACATCACTCCTGAATCAATGGCTCAATACCAAAGGGAAGAACGTTCTCTGATTGCCAATAGGTTAAAAAGCTCCCAGATAGAAATTGAAGATTTGTTGAAAACCATGGAATCAGACACTATTTCCACACAAGAAAATACCGAATCCCTAAAAAAAGACCTTTCAAGGCACTATAAAAACGATAAATTTTTAGCCTGCAACAATATGGGAAATATCCTCCGACTCAGTTTGGAACAGGTAAGGAAAAAATGATCTTTGACTTGCCGGTTCCTGGTTCGGGGTTATTGGCATTAGCTTGAAATATTTGTCCTAGATTTTCCGAACTTGGTTAGGGATACTTTGATCTTGATATTTAATACTTTGTGCTTGATACTTTGTAATTGATACTTATTTCTCCCTTCTCAATAAAACCTAACTTCACATTCAGGATTCAGTTTTTTGAATGCATCTACAGCTTTTTGATTCATTCTTGTATTGAAACAGATCAGTTCTTTTAGATTCAGACCTTGAACAGGCTTAAGAGATTTCACATTGGTACCACCAATATCTAATTTATCAAGATTGGTGAGCGTTTCCAAACCTCGCAATATGGTGACATTGGTACCTGTAAGATATAGTGATTTTAGTCCAACAAGCTGACCCATTGGCCTCAAATCCTCAATGGCAGTGTAGGACAAATCGAGGGATTTAAGGTTTATCAAAACAGGCAACACCAAAATATCAGATACCGGTGCCTGGGTGATTTTCAGATCCTCCAATAATGTCAATTCACGGAGACCTGAGATATCTGTCATCGGAGCATGCGATATAGACAAGGACCTTAAATTGACAAAAACTGATAGAGCCTGTAAATTTGAAATATCGGAATTTTCTACCTTCAGGCTAGGCTTGGCTGTCCAGGAATGTAAAGTTTCAAGGTCAGGATTTACATCACCATCCCCATAGGCCTTTTTTAAGGCTGCTTTCCAAGCTTCATCTAAGGTATCCCACCACTGTTCCAATACCGAAGACCTGAAAATAATATTGATTTTGGTGTTTTTCTCTAAAAAATCAGGGATCTCAAGCTGGTCTATTTCTGAATTGTCAAGGTTCAAATAAGTCAGATTGGGAAGATTTTTCAGCATGCTAAATCCTGTCACAGGGCTATCCCTGAAATCTATCTCAGTCAGATCGTTTAATCCTGCCAAAGGTGAAAGGTCTTTTACTTTTGTGTTTTTACCTGACAGGATTTCAATAGTCTTCATTCCTGTCAATGAAAGAAGGTCTTCAATTTCATTATCATCAAAAGCCAAATAATTGATGTTCTTAAATTTCAGAACTGGATTTAAAGAATTGATCCCTGTCCCTGAAACATCCAAAGAATCGATCCCCAAAGTATATGTAAGGTCTTCTATGGTCGGTGCAGGAATTCCAAGGCGGGGATTGACGGCAATCAAAGCACCTTTCCATTCTTCAGACAAACCGGACCACCATGACTGCAAGGTTTCCACATGATGGATCAATAGTACGCCCCTATTACTTCTGGCATATTGCTCTGCACTTGCTTCTGTAACTTCTGTAAGGTCTGCATAGAGCATTTTTAAGCTCGGCTTACCACTCAGTGGGTTAATGTTTGATACAGCAGTATTGTTGATGTTAACCATCTTAAGAGAGCTTAGATCTGCCAAAGGAGTAAGGTCTACTATATTGGTGCCGCTTAAATTAACCTCTTCAAGACCCGAAAGTCCGGCCATCAGGTCAAGATTAGACAAATTGTTTCCACTGACATCCAAGTGTTTCAGGTTTTTTAGTTCCTGAATATCCTCAATACTTGTAAAGTTGCTGTTATTCAAATCCAATTTGGTGAGCGCTTGCATGGAATTCAAAACACTAAAAGAAACAATCGGTGAATTGACAGCTTTCAAAATCCGCAGGCTTTTCAGGTTTCCAAGCTCGCTGATATCTTCAATTTGCGTATTTGAGATATCGAGGTACTCAAGCTTATCAGAATACTTGATAAACTGAATGTCTTTCGTAGGGGTATTGGAAATATTAAGGTGATTCAAAAAAGTAACATTGCTGATCGGGTTAAGCTCCTCAACCTTGGTATTACTGATATCAATGTATTTGAGATCCCTCAAAGCCTCAATGGGGGAAAGCTCAATCAGGTATTCGTTTCCTGAAAAATCGATTGAATCTATCGCACTGATTTTATATAAGTGGTCCACGGTAATGGAATCTTCATCTGTAGGCCCGATTTTATTTCTGAAATATGACTCCCAGGTATAGGATAAGGTGGCCCACCACTCTGTAAGTTCTTCATCCCTACTCAACTTAGTGGTATACACACTCGCAATCTTCAGTTCATTGGATTTTTTATCTACGTTGACTTCAATAAATCTAGGCTTGGTATTGGTTATTTTTTCTTGGTTCAAGCCTATAACGTTCATAATCCTGTCCATGGAAACCAAAAATGACAATTTTCCATTTTCTTTCAAAAATGGTTTTGTTTCCCTGATTTTAAATTTAAAACTGGCTTCATTGAAAAAAAACTCTATGTCTTTCAGGTAAGCAGTAACATCTTTGTTGGTAATTACTTTCCTATCTAGGAGTAGGTCATCCTCCACCTGTACCTTGCCATCCCTGAAAATTTTCTTATAGCTTTCCCTGATGATCACATCTTTGTCACGTGCAGGGGTATCCTTACTCCCTAAGGTGTTCAGGAAAAATTCCAAA
>NZ_CDSBKL010000162.1:0-8568 GCF_977115555.1 Aquiflexum sp. | reverse complement strand
ATTGAAAAAAAGTTATGCATGCATAAGAAATTAAGTTTAGGGATTGGGTAAATAAAAAAAACTATATTCTGAATATTTACAGAATATAGTTTTAAATATAGATTACAAGCTGAATATTGGTACTATTTCAAAATTTGTTTCCTGTTTGAAATATTTCTTAGGAATAGAGGGATTCTATTTCTTTTGCGAATTTCTGGTGGATTACTTTTCTTTTCAGTTTCATGGTTGGTGTCAGTTCGCCTGTTTCGACTGTCCACTGTTGAGGAAGAATCTTAAATCTTTTTACCTGTTCCCATTTGCCAAAGTACTTGTTGAGATTATCAATTTCCTTTTGGAACTTATCAAGTATCTCGGGCTTTTGGAGCATTTCGGCATTTGTGGTATAAGGGATATCTTTGTGCCTACACCAATCTTGAAGTCCTAAAATACTTGGGATGATCAAGGCTGCCGGATAATTTTTATTTTCTCCTACTACCAATACCTGTTCGATGATAGAAGATTCCTTGAATTTGTTTTCCATAGGCTGCGGAGCAATATATTTTCCTCCTGAGGTTTTGAACATCTCCTTCTTACGGTCGGTGATTTTGAGATAATTGCCTTCATGGAGTTCTCCGATATCTCCGGTATGGAACCATCCATCAGGTTCGAGAACTTCGGCCGTAAGCTCGGGTTGTTTGTAATAACCCTGCATGATATTAGGACCTTTGACCATAATCTCACCATCAGAAGCGATTTTGACCTCAACTTCTTTGACGATTTTGCCAACCATTCCGATTCTGATTTCTTTGAGATTACTGATTGAAGCTGAAACAACAGGAGAAGTCTCTGTAAGTCCATAACCTTCACATACAGGAATACCCGCACTCCAAAATACCCTTGCCAATCTTGGCTGCAGCGCAGATGCTCCGGAATTGATTTGCATCACATTTCCTCCCAAGGCTTCTCTCCATTTGCTGAATATGATTTTATTGGCAAGTTTCAATTGGAAATTATACCAGAATCCCTGGTTTTTATTCGGTTCATATTTCAGACCCAAATTCAAAGCCCAAAAGAAAAGTGATTTTTTTACGCCTGTTAGTTCATAGCCTTTGGAAACGATTTTGTCATATACCTTTTCCAATAGCCGTGGAACTGTATTGAAAATTTGGGGCTGAATCTCCTTGAGATTTTCTCCTATACTTTCCATACTCTCTGCATAATAGATGGAAATTCCCATGTATATAAAACAGAATGAACCAGTTCTCTCATAAATGTGGCAAAGCGGCAGGAAACTTAGCGCCTTTGACTCACCCCGTGGAACGATCATTCTATCTTCCACTGCAAAAAGGTTACTGATGACATTGCTATGTGTTAGCATTACACCCTTTGGCCTACCTGTAGTTCCTGAAGTATAGATTATGGTAAACATGTCTCCATTCTTTACAGTGTCTTTGATGGCCTCAAGAACAGAAAGGTCCCCATCTTCCCCCAAGGCCATGAAATCTTCCCAATAATCGCATCCTTCGATTTTGTCAAAGGAGATTATCTGTGCTTCCATGTCGGAAGATCCTTCCTTGGCTTTGTGGAAAATATCTTCATCACCTACAAATATTTTTTTTACTTCAGCATGGTGAAAAATGTAATTGTAGTCTTCCGAGGAAATAGTAGGGTACATCGGAACAGAAATAGCTCCTATCTGTTGCAAAGCCAGGTCAATAAAATTCCATTCCGGTCTGTTGTTGGAAATGATGGCTACTTTATCATTTTTTTGGATTCCTGTTTTTAAAAATGCCAAACTTAAGTTATCGGCTATTTTTTTCAAATCCCTGCTCGAATAGGTTTTCCAGGTACCATCGATTTTGCGCGCTAAGGAAACGTCCTTATCGTAAGTTGAAATCTGGTAATTGATGAGGTCGAAGAGTCTCGATATTTGCATGGTTTTTTTGGGGTTATGGAGGTTGTTGAAATTAGATAAAACCTTTCAGTATTCCAAAAAGGGTCATTTCTCAATTTTCCACAGGTTTATATATTTAATATATTATTTAATTAAATAAAACTACTGTTGTTATTATAGAGTGGATTTGTGGATATTTTTTTCTAAGAAATTAATCAACATATTACTACGTATTTTTCAAAGTGTTCTCCACTTTTAATCCACATAGTTTTTTGATTTAAAATGTTGGTTATCAGGGCTGATTTGAAAAAGTTATAAATCTTGTGGGAAATTTAAATTAGATAACTGTCAGTAATCCTTTGTGGTTTCAAATGTGAATAAGTGTGGATGATGTGGTAGTTATAAGTTTGCCATTTGTTGTTGAGGTATATTTGATTTTTAGCTATGGATAAGTGATCGGTTATACTCAAGTTATAAGAAGTTATTCACATAAAATACTCTTGTTATCTACACTATTTACGGCATTTTTTCTTGTTTTTTGGGTATTCCTATTGGTTTATTTGGCTCTATAGTGAGGTCTAATGACCAACCTCCTCTAACTATTGTATCTCTAGGATTTTCGTTTTCGCTATTTTCGAGGTAATAAATTGGTTCGGCTTGCCTGTTTAGGATCATATTTGAAGTGTCCCATTTCTTGTTTTTGTTGAGATCGAGTATTGCTCTGATATAATATGTTCCCGCTTCCATATTTTTGAAGGTTGCAGTATTTGATTCTGTAAGGTACTGTTCGGCAATTACTTCTTCTTTTTTGTCCTGTATTTGTACCAATAAAGGAAGAATATCTGTGTTTACTTTTACTTTTATTTCTTCTGCCAATGTCTCAGGATCCAATTTTCTAAAAGCGGTTTCTATTTTCGTTTCATAGAATTCGCCTTCAATATCTTGGAATGTTGAATCCATTGCTATAAAATTGAAAGTCTGTTGTTTTAAGGAGTCTGGAATATTTACCTTAATGGTAAGTAAAGTTCTGTCTAAACTATCCTTAAAGAACGCCTTTTCCTTTGTTATAGGGATCGTTGATGCCGAGTCAAATTTGACATATAGTGAATCGAAAAAAATTTCTTTTAAAGGTTTATTGAATTTTATTTCTGCTTCTATATCTGTTAAAAAGTTCTTTTTCCCTTTTAATGTTCCTTCAAATTTCTCGTTTTTTCTGTCACTGTCTTCGCATTTGCTATAGATTAATGTATCTAATTTGAAGCCGACAGAGTCTGTCAATCCTATTCGTACCGGTATGCTGTCATTCTTCAGTGTGGTGTGGTATAACCTTATGGTTTTTTCATTTAGGCGGTAGAAAAGGCTTGAATTCAAGTCTTCATGTTCGATTTTTACTTCTACAGGGTATTTGCTTAATACAATGTCAAAGCTTTGTCCTACGGGAGCAGCCCGGTTGACTTTGAATGTAGACAAATCTGCTTTTGACAAATAGAACTTTGCTTCTTTGATGTTTTCCTTAATTGAGATAGTATCTGTAAAAAATCCATATGCCTCCTGTTTTTCCTCTGCTTTTAAAGAGCTATTTTGATCATGCCATGCATATGCCCTGTATTCACCTGCTTTGATGTTTGAAAGTGAAAAATTGCCTGTAGAATCAGTTTGTCCAATGTAGTAGGGAGCAGAAGTGAGTACGTTTGTGGTATCATCTTTTGTGTATAAGCCTACAAGGACGTCAGTGATGTAATTGACTCTTTGTGGTAATATAAAGGAAACATTTCCGGAAAAAGTTAAGCTATCAATGGAGGGGCCTGTAGAAAAAACTAACTTGAGGTTTTCGGGGATGTTATTTTCTGTGATATCCTTGATGGACTTTTGGAAATTGAAAAGGTAAGTAGTGCTGTCTTCTAGTTCCTGATTAAGGTTTATTATTACTCTATTTTTATTTGTTGTCACCTCCATTTCATCTTTATTAATGCGAGGGGTGATGATTATTTGCTTATTTGGTGTTTCAGCTTTGACATATTCATCAAACTCCAATTCAATGATTTCGGGTTTTATATTAGTTGATTCGTTTGAAGGATTTATCGAAATTAATTTTGGTGGGTCTTCATCCTTTGGACCACCTAATGGAGTTCCCTGTTTTGCACAGGATACAAGTATAAAAATTATAAATACTGTAATTAGATGATTAATATATCTCATTTTTTTTTTAAAATAAACAATAAGCTTGAGTAGTTATTATTGTTTTCTTTCGCCCAACTATTTGATTTATAACCACTTATGAATGCTTTTACCATTCTTTTTAATGAACTTGCCTGAGGGTTTAGGTATTTTTCAGACAATAGGGAAACATAATAGCTGTCATATTTCAAAGGTTCAATTCCAACTATTTTCATTTCTATCTCGTCTGCAAATTTTTGGACGGTTTCTTGATTGAAGTGGTAAAGATGTCTTGGTGTATCCCATGCTGCCCAATAGGTTCCATATTTGCTAGCGTCAAATGAATCGACATTTGGAACTGCGATATACACTGTTCCATTCTCACTCAAATGATTTACAATTTTTTTCCCGGTTTTTCTAAGGTCATGAATATGTTCTAATACATGGTATAAGCTGATGGCATCAAACTTTTTATCCTTTTTGATTTCTCCAATGTTGTCTTTGATTTTAAGTTTCTTTTCCTCAGCGATTTTTCTAGCGGTTTTGTTGGGCTCGATACCTAAAGTTTTCCATCCGTTCTTTTTTGCTGCAGACAAGAAATATCCTGTTCCACATCCAAAATCCATTAAGGAACCTTTGTTCTCTGAATATTTATTTAACCAATAGACTTTCTTTTTAAGAGTTATGTTTCTTACCCATTTGTATATGTAATTGATAATATTTGTCGACTTGTTTTGGTGAGAGATGTAATCTTCTGATTTGTAGTATTTCGCTATATCATTTTTATCCGGTCTTGGGTTGGTGAAAATCAGGTTACAAGACGTGCATTTGCAAAGTAAGAACTTTTCCTTGCTAATAGAGAAATCACTCACTTCTGTGTGATTAAGAAAAAGCCCACTCTTGCAAAGTGGGCATTTGTTTAATCTTTCCTGAGACATTATCTTCCTAAATAAACGGTTAAAATTGATAAATCTGCAGGAGTTACGCCGCTAATCCGGGATGCTTGTCCTAATGTTTCAGGCTTAACTTTGTTTAATTTTTGTTTCCCTTCGGCAGAAAGGGCAGTTATGGCCAAATAGTCGAATTGAATTGGAATTTTATAATTTTCCATGTTGTTCAATTTTTCAACCATTTGTTGTTCCTTGTCAATATAACTGTCGTATTTGATTTGGATTTCAGCTTGTTCGATTACTTCTTTTTTATATTTTGAGAGATATTGTTTGAGATCTGGATCTAGATTCATTACTTCAGCCAAACCGAGTTGTGGTCTTTTTAAGAGTTTTTCAACCGTGACCTTTTCTTTGATAGTTGCGGTGTCAAATCCTTCCAAACCTTCATTTATTATATCTGGAGACAATTTTTTCTGTTTTAAATCATTGATCAGTTTGGCTGTGTCAGATTTTTTGTCTTGCATCTTTTCTAGTCTCGTATCATCTGCCAAACCAATTTCATGACCCATTTGGGTTAACCTTAAGTCTGCATTGTCTTGTCGAAGAAGTAATCTGAATTCCGCCCTGGATGTGAACATCCTGTATGGTTCTTCGGTGCCCTTGTTGATCAAATCATCGATAAGCACTCCGATATAGGCATCAGATCTCTTTAATAGGAAGGGATTTTTTTCTTGGATTTTTCTTGAGGCATTTATACCTGCTATCAAGCCTTGAGATGCGGCTTCTTCATACCCGGTTGTTCCGTTTATTTGCCCTGCAAAAAACAGATTTTCAATTAGATGTGTTTCTAAGGTTAATTTTAATTGTGTTGGAGGAAAGTAATCATATTCAATGGCATATCCTGGCCTGAACATTTTTGCGTTTTCGAAACCTTGAATTTTTCTTATAGCAGCGTACTGGACATCCTCTGGCAATGATGTTGAAAAGCCGTTGATATACATTTCCACTGTATTCCACCCCTCGGGTTCTACAAAGATTTGGTGTCTATCCCTTTCTGAAAAACGGTTTATTTTATCTTCTATGGAAGGACAATATCTTGGACCAAGACCTTGTATTCTGCCATTGAACATCGGTGACCTGTCAAATCCTGTTTCTAAAGCGCTGTGAACCTCTTTATTTGTATAGGTTATCCAGCATGTTCGCTGTTCTTTAAGTGGACTGGTTACATCCGAATAAGAGAATTTTTCAGGATTTTCATCTCCATATTGAACTTCCATTTTGGTATAGTCCAATGACCTCCCATCTACTCTTGGCGGAGTTCCTGTTTTCATTCTTCCTGCTTCGAAACCTAACTTGACCAGTTGTTCTGTTATTCCTTTTGCAGCTGACTCACCTGTTCTTCCTCCCCCAAATTGCTTTTCGCCAATATGGATAATACCATTCAAGAATGTTCCATTTGTAAGAACAACAGATTTTGATTGTATTTCTATGCCTATTGCAGTTCTTACTCCTACTACCCTATTTCCTTTAATTAATAGGCCGCTGATCATTTCCTGCCAGAAATCAACATTTGGTGTTTGCTCTAATGCTAACCTCCATTCTTCAGCAAATTTCATTCTGTCATTTTGTGATCTTGGAGACCACATTGCTGGGCCTTTTGATCTATTCAGCATTCTGAATTGGATCATTGATTTGTCTGATATTATTCCTGACATTCCCCCGAGCGCATCGATTTCTCTAACAATTTGCCCTTTTGCTACTCCACCCATGGCAGGATTGCACGACATTTGAGCAATAGTGTTCATATTCATCGTGCATAGAAGAACTTTCGAACCCATCTTAGCTGCAGCATGTGCGGCTTCACAGCCGGCATGACCCGCCCCTACTACGATGACATCATATATTGGAAACATAATTTTCTTTTTTTATTGTTCCACGTGAAACAATTCTTTTTGATCTAGGATTTAGTCATTAATTGTTCCACGTGAAACAGTTTGTTTATCATATATCAATATGGCTTTGTTTTCCATTTCTCTCATGATAATTCTATCTTCTTCTTTTTTGTCTTTGTATCCCATCAGATGTAAAAGACCGTGACTCATTACTCTAGTCATTTCTTTTTCAAATGACACCTTTTCTTTGATTGCGTTTTCTTTGATTCTTTCAATGCTTAAAAAGACATCCCCTTCTATTATCTTTTCCTTTTCAGAATTGTCAAAGGTTATAATGTCGGTATAAGTATTATGATTTAGGTATTCTACATTGATTTGGTATAAATATTCATCAGAGCAAAAAATGTAATTGAGTTCTCCGATTTTGAATCCTTGAAGTTTGGCAATATCCCTTAGCCATCTTTTTGTTTTGTTTTTTTCCTTTAAGGAAAATTTAATGTCCTCTTCGAAGAAAAGAATTGCCATATTACATATAGAAAGTTAATATGGTTTTCCTTCCACTTTCTTCAAATTTGATCCCGTCTGCCAAGTGCTTCATAATGAATATTCCTCTGCCGCCAGTCTTTTCCAGATTCTCAGGAGCTGTAGGATCTATCAAATGATCAAAATCAAAACCTTTTCCTTCATCTTTAATGACAAATTCCACTTGATTTTCATCAAGATGTAACTCAAGGTCTACTTTTTTATTCATATCCATTTTATTACCATGTATGATTGCATTGGTCACGCACTCAGTAACCGAAATCATAATATTTCCATAGATGTCTTCATTAATCGGATACTTTTCCCTGGCATTATCTATAAAGCTTTCAACAATCTTTATATTCTCTATTAAGGAAGGAATTGAAATTTTAATGGAATTCATGGAAAATATATTGATATAAGAGTTATTTTTAATAATTATCTATTTCAATTAGGATAGGACAATGATCCGAATGAACCGCTTCAGGGAGTATGATAGATCTTTTTACTTTTTCTTTCATTGACTCGCTTGCCATATGGTAATCAATCCTCCAACCCAAATTTTTTGACCTTGACCCGGCTCTGTAACTCCACCAAGTGTAATGATTAGGATTTTGATTGAATAGCCTGAAGGTATCTATAAATCCTGATTCAGTAAACTTGTCCATCCAAGCCCTTTCTTCCGGAAGAAAGCCGGAGGAATTTTTATTCGAAACAGGGTTATGTATGTCTATTGGTTTATGGCAAATATTGTAATCCCCGCTTAAAATCAAATTGGAATGTTCTTTTACCAAGTCTTGTGTGTATCCAAATATGTCATCCAAGAAACGATATTTAAAATCCTGTCTGACATCCCCTGTAGTTCCTGACGGAAAATACGCAGAAATGAATGAAAAGCCATCAAAATCTGCCCGTATTATCCTCCCCTCATCGTCGTAAAATGGAATTTTCACTCCGTACTCTACATGATTTGGTTTTATTTTACTCAAAATGGCAACACCGCTATATCCTTTTTTTGCTGCAGGATACCAATATATCTGGTATCCCATATCTTCAAATATCGCTTTGTCAATCTGGTTTTCTTCCGCTTTGACTTCCTGTAAGCCAATAATATCCGGATCAGTTGCCTTCAACCAATCTGCTAATCCTTTGGATAGAGCTGACCGGATGCCGTTAACATTATAGGATACGATTTTCATATCACTTTGATTTCCTATTTATGGTTTACTTTTTT
>NZ_CDSBKL010000161.1:0-8581 GCF_977115555.1 Aquiflexum sp. | reverse complement strand
TAATGGAATATTAAATTCTGTTTCATTTTTTAAAAAAAGGGTAATTGCAAAAATTACGACCCCAACTTTTTTAGAGTCAGTTTTGCATCATCAAAAACTGAAAACCTAAACTAAATTATAATTGACATGAAAAAAATCACTTCACTATTCTTGATGTTGTTGACTGCTGCGGTGGTCTTCACCAGCTGTAAAGAAGAAGAGAAACCGAACAACCCGGTCACTATCACCGGAATCCCTGCAACTGCTACAATTGAAGCAGGAGGTACCGTAGGTCCGGTCACTGCTACTGTGACTGCAAAAGATGGTCTTGCTACCTTCGTGATCAAAAAAGACGGGGCTACAATTGCAACTGTTCCTTTCTCAGGAGAGACTAGTGCCACTCAGGAATTTTCTTACACTGCCACAGCAGCAGATGCAGGCAAAAATTTAGTATTTGAATTTACTGCTACTGATAAAGATGGTTCTTCAGCTACTGTGACACATGTATTGACAGTAGGTGCTGAAGCCACTACCATTAGAGTAACAGGAAATATTACAGGAACTGTAAATTGGACTGCAGACAAAACCTACATTTTAGGTGGAAGAATTACTGTGGTCAATGGTGGTATCCTAAACATTGCTGCCGGAACTGTTATTAAAGGTGAAGCTGGTTCAGGTGCTAATGCAACTGCACTTGTAATTGCAAGAGGCGGAAAAATCAACGCAAACGGAACTGCCGATAAGCCAATTATCTTCACTTCTATAGCGGACGAAATCGTTTCAGGTCAAGTAGCAAGCCCTAATTTGGAACCAAATATCAATGGTCTTTGGGGTGGTGTTTTGATTTTGGGAAGAGCTCCGGGTTCTTTTGCGGGTGATGTGAGTGAAGTTCAAATTGAAGGTATCCCACCGTCTGACACCAACGGTCTTTACGGTGGTAATGTTCCTGATGACAATTCGGGAGTATTCAAATTTGTATCCATCAGACATGGCGGTGCGAATATTGGTGAAGGAAATGAAATCAACGGCTTGACGCTAGGTGCAGTAGGTTCTGCAACTGTAATAGAAAATGTGGAAATAGTAGGTAACCAAGATGATGGTATCGAGTGGTTTGGCGGGACAGTAAATGTTAAAAATGCTGTAGTTTGGAATGCTGGTGATGATGCCATTGATACAGATCAAGCTTGGGCAGGAACATTGGATAACTTCATTGCCGTATGTGGTTCTGAAACTGACCACGCTCTTGAAATCGACGGTCCTGAAGGTTCATTGAATGCCGCCCATACTGTAAAGAACGGAACAGTGATCGGAAGTACTGCAGCGCAACACGGGGATTTCCGTGCAGGTGCTAGAGGTACTTTTGAGAATATTTACTTCTTCAATTTTCCTGATCCTGCTGCGGGTGGTTTGGGAAGAGGAACTTTATCCTTAAGTGGTGATGCTTCTATTGCGAATTTTGCGAGTGGAGTTTTGTCCTTCGATAAACTTGAAGTGACTTCTCCCGCAGGAGTGGCCTTGACAACAGTATTCCGAAACGGAACACATGTTCATGCCTCTGAGGTCGCTCTTCATGCCAATACAATAGGAGCTACAAAATCAGCATTTGCTGGCTGGTCTTGGGCTGCTGTATCAGGAAATCTTGACGCTTTGAAATAATTGAAAATAATACCACAGGAAAAAGGCTGAAATGCAACAGCCTTTTTCCTGCTTTTTTGACTCAAAAGAGTAACTGAAATTCGAGACGCTGTACAAAAATGACTATTATGAAAAAACTGATCTTGTTGTTGCTGACGATGATCATCACTTTATCACCATTGTATTCTCAAGCTCAAAAGGGCACCATTCGAGGAACTATATTTGATGAAGGCACAGGAGAACCATTGTTTGGAGTCTCTGTTTTGGTTGAAGGGCTTCAAATTGGTGCTGTCACCGATTTTGATGGGGATTTTGAAATCCAAGTTGATCCAGGGACTTACAGTCTCAAAATATCTTTTATTTCCTACAATACTGTTCAGATTGGACAGGTAGTCGTCACCGAAGGAAAAACTACGCTATTGGAAACTATCAAAATGTCGGAATTCACTTCTGATTTGGAGACAGTGACCATCTCAGCAGAAGCAATCCGTACCACAGAAGCTGCTTTGATGTCAGTCAAGAGAAATGCCGCCAATCTCATGGATGGGATTTCCAATGCCTCCTTCAGACAAATCGGTGATGGTGATGCTGCTGCGGCCATCAAGAGGGTTACCGGTGTATCAATCGAGGGTGGAAAATACGTCTACATCCGTGGATTGGGTGACAGGTATACCAAAACCGTACTGAACGGTGTACAGGTGCCGGGATTGGATCCTGACAGAAATACCATCCAAATGGATATTTTTCCTACCAATGTGATTGACAATATCATTGTCTCCAAATCTTTCACTGCCGAGTTGCCGGCAGATTTTACAGGTGGTGTCGTAGATATAGAGACCAAAGATTTTCCTGAAGAAAAAACAATGGTATTGAGTGTAACCGGCGGTTACAATCCATCTATGCACTTTAATAAAAACTTTCTGGCCATAGAAGGAGGAAAAACCGATTGGTTGGGTTTTGATGATGGGACTCGGACCATTCCTACGCAGGGAATTGATGATATTCCTCAGTTTGCAGAAGTGGTAGGAAATCCTAACTCTCCAAGAGGGCAGCAATTCCAGCAGATTTTAAGAAACTTTAATCCTGTATTTGGCGGAACTCGACAAAGCAGTCCGATGGATTTTGGTATGGGGTATTCTATCGGAGATCAGTTCAAAATAAAGAATAAGAGATTTGGGTATAATATGGCTTTCACCTACAGAAATGAAACCCAATATTTTACTGATGCCCAATACAATCTTTTTGGAAAACCAAGTGATTCCAATAACTTCGAAATGGAGGCTTTGCAAAGATCAACCGGTGATTTTGGAGTCAATAGCGTTTTGCTTGGTGGCGTGGCAGGTATTGCCTACAAATCTGATTACTCAAAGATCAGATTGAATGTCCTTAGACTTCAAAGTGGAGAATCTAAAGTTGGTCAATTCTATTTTATCAGTACTGACTTGGGTACTGAGTTTGAGGCCAACCAATACAATATTGAATACAGCCAAAGGGCAATGACCAATATTCTTTTGAATGGAGAGCATTTTTTGAACAGAGGAAAATGGAATTTGGAATGGAAACTATCTCCTACAAGATCTTCTATCGATGATCCGGATGTAAGGATCATCAGATTCAGGGTTCCTACAAATACCATTGGAACGGAAGTTGGACTTCCAACAAGGATTTGGAGATCTTTGGATGAAGAAAGTTTATTTGGAAGCCTTGATTTAAGCAACAATTATAAATATAAAGGTGTGGCTGCAAAGCTGAGATTTGGAGGTGCCTATGTGTACAAAGACCGTGACTTCCTGATTGAAAGTTTTCAGTTTCCAACAGGAAATACCACTTTTACAGGAGATCCTAATCAGGTGATGAACGAAGAAAACCTTTTCTCATCTACCAACAGAAACGGGGTAAGGTATGACCCTACATTTATTCCGATCAATCCTAATGCCTATAACTCAAACCTGAACAGTTATCAGGCCTATGTTTCCAATGAATTCACACCTTTCAATAACCTAAAGGCTATCATTGGTGTCAGAATGGAAACATTTAACCAGTTTTACACAGGAACCAATCAGACCGGCACCATCGTATTTGACAATGAAAAAGTATTGGATGACGTAGATTTCTTTCCAACTGTCAATCTGATCCAATCATTCCGATCAAACCAGAATTTCAGAGCGGCATTTTCCCGGACCATTGCAAGACCTTCTTTCAAAGAATTGTCTTTTGCCGAAATCCTGGATCCTATTTCTGGCAGAACATTCATCGGTGGTCTTTTCCCTGAAACGACAAATGGCGGAACGGAAATCCTTTGGGATGGAAATCTTCAATCCACGAGGATCAACAACTTTGACCTGAGATGGGAAAAATTCATGGAAAGAAGTGAATTGCTTTCTGCTAGTCTTTTCTTCAAATCATTTGACAATCCTATCGAAATGGTTCAGTTTCTATCCGATCCGGGAGCCTTCCAGCCGCGAAACGTAGGTGATGGGCAGATTCTTGGAGTGGAATTGGAACTGAGAAAATCATTGGGCTTTGTATCCAATAAAATTGAGAAGTTCTTTTTCAACACCAACCTGACTTACGTCAAATCACAGATCGAAATGTCTGAGTCAGAATACAGGTCAAGACAATTGTCCTCAAGAGAGGGTGAAGTTGTTTCCAGAACAAGAGATATGGCAGGTCAGGCACCTTATATCATCAATGCGGGATTTTCCTACAATGACCCGATCATTGGTCTTGAAGCAGGCGTATTTTACAATGTTCAGGGACCTACTTTGACATTTATTGGTTTTGGTAACCGGACTGATACTTATACTGTACCTTTCAATTCCCTTAACATCAACATCAATAAAACCTGGGGAAGAGATGACAGGTTGCAGACCACTTTCAACGTTGACAACCTGTTAGGAGACAAAAGAGAAGAAGTCTTTAGGATGTTCAATGCAGAGGATCAGATATTTTCAAGTATCAACCCAGGAAGAAGGATAGCACTCAGATTCAGATACTCTATTTGGTAAAATTTTATTCTGATTAAGAACCTCCACAAAAAAGTGGAGGTTTTTTTTTGTTTTAATGTTATTCAAATGTTAATTTGGCTTAACAATTTGGTAACATTAGAAAATGAAAAGATTTCTACTCTTGATTTTGGCCCTTTCAATCTCCTTTTCGGGGATTGCTATGCCCAATGATGTTAAGAATGAACCCTTGATTTCTTCCAATGAATTTATCACATATTGGGATTCCACAAGTCCAAAATTCCAAAAATTGAACGTCAAGCTTCAGAAAGACTTTGGCCGATATGGAAAGAGCGAGAAGTTTTTGAAAATGCTTTTCTTCAGAAGTCAGCAATACCTGATGGATGATTACAACCAATATGCAAGCGTAGAGGAATTAATAGAAACAGGAGCTTTTGACTGCGTCAGTGGTTCGTTTTTGATGGCTGTATTTTTGGATCAATATGGCTTTGATTACGATATCATGGAAACTTCTTTTCATGTGTTTCTCACTGTCAATGTGGATGGCGGAAAAATTGTTCTGGAATCGACTGATGGCTTTACCGGGTTTATAAATGACAAAGAGGAGGTTAGGGCTTATTTGAAGGAATTTGAAAGGGAATCAAAAAAGAATCCACTTTACCTCAATCCCGACCAAAAAATAGTTAAGGATCTTTTACAGCCTTCCATCTATAGGGCTATAAATCTTCAGCAATTAAAAGGGTTGGAATTATTTAACCGCGCCATTTTTTACAATAACCAAATGGAATACGAAACTGCTTTTAAGAAAATCAAGGAAGCGGAGATTTTGTATCCTTCAGAAAGGATAAATGCATTGAGCCAATTGTTACAATCCCAACTAATTGTTGCTTCTAACTTATAAAAATACCCTAATCACGGTATTTTTTCCTATTACCCCTTAGTGTAAATTTGTCTTAAAGAGAAATGCACTTTTCACGGTTTTTTTGATACATACTCGGGGGATAATAAATTTTAATTTTTTATCCCCTTATTTTTTTGATCAGTATCTCAATCCCACTTTCATTCCCCCATAAAAATTGATCCCCGGAGCGGGTTGGAAATACCTGTTGGCAAATGCGTTTAAATCATTTCCAAGGCTGTATTGTTCATCAAGTAAATTATCCACTCCTCCATAGGCCTCAACATCCCATCTGCTTCCTAAGGTACTTCGCCATCCGATGCGACTTCCTACAAGATTATAAGCATCCTGAAAAACCGTATTGGCATCATTCAGAGGAATCTCGTCTACATACTGATGGGTAAAATTGAGGTAAAAGCCGGGTTTGGTACGGATATCCAAGATATTGACCAAGGTATTTGGTGCTACGCCGGTAAGTTGGTTTCCCGAGAAATCATTACCTCCGCTTTCATAATTTCCAAAACTGAAATAATGGCCTGTAAATGCATGGTTCAGTTTTACTTCTTGGAAGAAGGTGTTTTGGTTTCTGAGCAACACATAATCTAGACTGACTTCCACTCCTTTTTGGTCCGTGCTTCCTGCATTTCTAAAAAGGACCACACCCTGTTCATTGGTGTAAGAAGTGATGGTCTGATCAAGTTGGAAATAGAATGCTGTCACATCTACATTGAAAATTCCGAATTTTCCCCTGTAACCGGCTTCGTAATTGATCCCTCTTTCTGCTTCCAAGTCTAAATTGATACTTCCCTCGTTGGTGCGTACTTCGGCAATGGTAGGAGGAGAAAAGCCCGAACTGATACTACCGTGGATTCCGGACCATTGATTGACTTTGTAGACCAAGGCGATTCTCGGGATGACTATCGGATCAAAAGTTTTGGTATTGTTGCTTGGGTCATTTGGTCCTGCGTCGATGGACCTGTTGATGTCATACCTACCAAAGTTTTCGCTCAAACCCAAAGTCATAAGTACTCTGGAAGTCCATTCAATTTCAAATTGCTGGAAAATAAAAGCCTGCGTGCTGATCAGGTCATCAGAAAATCTGATCGTATCAGCCTTTCCCTGTCTGTTGCCAAAGTTCTGGGCCAAGGTTTTTCCATATTGGTATTCTCCCCCGAAAATAAATTTCACAGGAAAATTACCCCATTTGTCATCAATATTGAATTTGGTCCTTCCGCCGTAGCTGAAAGCCGTTTCCCTTTTATAGTCAAGGATAAAAGGGTTTTCAAATTCCGTGCTGTTCATATACAGCGCAGTGGAATTGTCCCATTTTTGCCCGAGCTCCATCTGATGGGAAAGTGTTCCATAGATGGTTTTTTGGGAAATGGAGCTATTTTGGGCAACAGAACCCGGTCTGGCTTGGGTTCTATCTTCCTCTACTTGAGTAGGATTGAGCGCTCCCGGAATCTGGTAATTGAGGTCTGAATAGAGAATCTGTGCAGAAAGCGTTTGCTTTTCAGATGGCTTGGTATGCATGGCGAGTTGAAAAACCTTCCTGTCGGTGGCACTGTGTTCACGGTAGCCATCTGATTTTTGGGAAACATAGGAAGCAGAGATTCCTCCGTTTCCGATTTTCTGATCTATACCAACCCTATAACGGAGCAATCCAAAGTCTCCGATACCAAGGTCTGTCGAAAGGTAGTTTTCAGTTACCGTCTTGCGGCTTTCCATGCTGATTACGCCGCCGTTACCTGCACCATAGATACTTCCTGCCGGACCTTTGATGATTTCGGTATTTTGGATATTGGACAGGTCAAGAAGATTGAGTGCGGTCGTCCCGTCCGGAGAAGTAAAGGGAATGTCATTCCAATAGACTTTTACATTTCGGACGCCAAAAGGTGAACGGAGTGAACTTCCTCTAATAGAGATTCTGTAACTCGCAGGGGCTCTTTGCTCCACCCTGATACCTGGTTTGGTATTGAAGGCACTCAGGATTGAGTTTTCATTGAAACGGTAAAGCTCATTTTCCAAAACCTTGCTGATCGCTCCGGCCTGATGTACAAGCGGTCTTTCGGATTCAAATCCTGTCACAATTACCTCCGCTAGGGAATTGGTAACAGGAATCAGTTCTACAAGAATGGATTCATCCGGATTTACATTAATGGACAAAGGCTCATAGCTGATGTGAAGAAAAGTCAGGATTCCGAGGCTTTTCAGCTCAAATTGCGCCTGTCCGACTTCATCGGTCACTTTATTGGCTTGACCTTGGATTTTGATCAAAACTCCTGATATCGGTGCTTTGCTGTTTTTATCCAAAGCGGTGATTTTGGTTTGGGCAGAGAGAAAAAGCGGGAAAAGGCAAAGGAGAACAGAAATCCAGAGTTTCATTTGATCGGAAAGTTATTGCCGAATTTAATCACAAATGATAAGGAATTGTTTACAGGATTTGATAAGTGGGGAAATTGGAGGGGAGCAGAGTTAATTTGAACAGATATTATGATTATTTAGGTTATCGGCTACGCGTGGTCTCGTTTTCGTTTTGTCCAGTTGCCTAGTTTAAAGGGTCGGAAAAGTTTTCGTTAAGGGAACAAAATCTCCTTCAATCGACCCTTTCTACAATAATCTTGCTAAGTCCTTTGATATGTCTGCGGCCTGTTTTAAAGTCTGTAGGTGTCAGAATCAAAATCCTTTCTTCCATGTCTTTCAGCATTTTGCCGTCTCTTGAAGTGATCAGGTAGAGATTGTCTCCTGTCGGAGAATTGAATATTTCATTCCAGGAATAGACTACCTTGTAATTGTCTGCGGCAACAAAAACCAGATAGAATTCACTGAACAATTTTGGGCTTTGCTCTTGGAGTTCCAAGTCCTTCAACAAGTCTTTCACCAAAATTCCTCTCAGTTGGGTGGCTATACCACGAGGTTCTCCCGAGTGATTTGTGATTGTCACATCAGGGATTGGTTGGGAAGGAAATTTTTCGATTTCTGCCAAGGAAAAAGTCATTTCCTTTTTTACCTGTACAGTTCGCACCCATACCACATTGCCCACTCTCAGCCTTAAAAATTCTTTTAAAGCCGATAGGGCTTTGTTAATGGTAGATAGTGGAGA
>NZ_CDSBKL010000160.1:0-8629 GCF_977115555.1 Aquiflexum sp. | reverse complement strand
TTCCAAAACAACGGCTACAGCATAAAGAAAAGGGCTGCCGTGCTCGGGATGATTACAGCAGATCTTCCGACGATAGCCGTAGCGGGAACACATGGCAAGACTACAACTTCTTCCATGGTCGCCCATCTTTTGAAATCGGGAGGAAAAAATATCGCTGCCTTTTTGGGTGGACTGACACAAAATTACAATTCCAACCTCATCCTCCATGATGAGGAAAGTGGAGACGCAACAGTGGTCGTGGAAGCAGATGAGTTTGACCGCTCTTTCCTGCACCTTCATCCAAATGTGGCTGTGGTCACCAGTGCCGATCCTGACCATTTGGATATCTATGGAGATGATGCACAGATGATGGATGGATTCCGGGCATTCATTGACCTGATTGCTGCCGACGGGTCATTGTATATCCATGCTAAGGCCTTCCAAAAACTCGGCGCTCCGAAATCCGAATCAGTAACCGTAAAGCAATACGGGATCAATATCGGAGAGATCCAAGCCAAAAACATTGTGGCTGGACCTGCTGCTTTTACTTTCGATTATGTCAGTGGAGACAAAGAAATCAAGGGATTGAAAATGTACATGCCGGGATTCCACAATGTTGAAAATGCCCTGCCTGCCATCACAGTCGCTTTGGATTATGGGATAAAAGAACAAGCCGTCCGAGAAGGATTGGCAAGCTATAAAGGAGTAAAAAGAAGATTTGAAATCTGGGTTCAGGAAAAGGACAGGGTATTTATAGATGATTATGCCCACCATCCTGAGGAGATTCGTGCTTTCCTTTCTTCGGTCAAAGCAATGTATCCTAACAAAAAACTGACGGCAATTTTCCAGCCGCATCTTTTCACAAGGACCAGGGATTTTGCAGCAGGATTTTCCGAGAGCCTTTCCCTAGCGGATGAAGTGGTTTTGTTGGAAATATATCCGGCAAGGGAACTTCCCATCGAGGGAGTAAATGCATCAATGTTGTTGGAGGGAATCACTTCCGACAAGAAATCACTCCAATCCAAAGAAGGATTGTTGGATTATCTCAAAGCCAATCAGCCGGAGGTTTTGGTCACTATCGGTGCCGGAGACATTGACAGATTGGTATTGCCCATTGCAAACTGGATGAAATCGCTATGAAAAAGTTCAGGATAAAAAAATCATTGATTTTTGCCGCTTTGACATTGGTTCTGATCGGCTTTATCGGATTCGTTGAAAAAAAGGATTCCGAAAAGGTATTCTCTGGTATTGAGATTAGGGTCAAAGGAATTGCCGATGTCTATTTCGTGAATGAAAAGGACATTTTGAAAAATATACAGAACGAATTTCCTCTCCTTCAAAAAGGAATCTCCATGAAGGAAGTGGATTTGAATAAAATTGAAAAGAAGGTAGAGACCTATGCTTTTGTACGCAATGCCGAAGTGTTTGCAGATCTTAAAGGACATGTGATGGTTGAAATCAGCCAACACATTCCGATTGCCAGGATCGTGAGACCAAGTGCAGCGGACGGCTACATTTCTACGGAAGGCAAAATCCTGCCAACCTCCAATTCATATACCACGAGGGTGATGACACTTGAAGGGGCCTATGCCGAGAGCCTGTTGAAGCTCGAAGATATTTCTGAAAGCCACAGCGACCTCATGGCCATGATCAATTTCATCAATGGAGATGAGTTTTGGAAAGCGCAGATTTCCGGAATGGATATTCCCAAAAAGTCTGATATCAGGCTTTATCAGCAAGTTGGCAAGCAGGTCATCGAATTTGGTGATGCCAAAGATTTAGAAGAAAAATTTGAAAAGATAAACCTGTTTTATGAAGAAATCATCCCTGCAAAAGGATGGAATGCATACAGCAGAGTGAGTGTAAAATATAAGGGCCAGATTGTTTGTGAATAATTGAAATCGCTATGGAAAATAACAAATTGATTGTAGGACTTGACATCGGAACCACCAAAATATGCGCCATCATCGGCCGCAAAAATGAGTTTGGAAAACTTGAGGTTCTCGGGATGGGCAAAGCCGTATCCGACGGAGTCATCCGCGGTATCGTCACCAATATTGACAAGACTGTCAATGCCATTCAAAAAGCCATGCAGGATGCGTCCGATATGGCCGACGTGGATATTGTGGAAGTGATTGTCGGGATTGCCGGACAGCATATCCGCAGTACAATCCACCATGGGGTCATTATCCGTCAGCCCAATCAAGATGAAATCACCGTGGAGGATGTCAGAAGACTTTCCAATGACATGGAAAACATCGTCGTACCTCCCGGAAATACCATCATCCATGTCATGCCACAAGACTATACTGTGGATTATGAAGATGGAATCAAAGACCCTGTGGGAATGTCCGGGTCCCGACTTGAGGCTGATTTCCATATCATCACTGCGCAAACAACTGCCATCAATAACATCAACCGTTGTGTGAAGCGTGCCAACCTGATTTCTCAGGATCTGATCCTCGAGCCATTGGCCAGTTCTCTGTCTGTACTTAGCGAGCAGGACAAAGAAGCCGGGGTTTGCTTGGTGGATATCGGCGGAGGCACCACAGACATTGCCATATTTTACGACAATATCATCAGACATACTGCCGTCATCCCATTGGGAGGAAACATCATCACTTCGGACATCAAGGAAGGATGCATGGTATTGCACCATCAAGCTGAGTTGCTCAAAACCAAATTTGGCAAAGCCATTGCAGAAGAAGCCAATCCAAATGAAATCGTATCTATCCCGGGTCTTCGAAACAGACAACCCAAGGAAATTTCCATCAAAAATCTCGCTGCGATTATTCAGGCAAGGATGGAAGAAATCATCGAATACGTCCAAAATGAATTGGTAGCCAGCGGCCACTACAAGAAGCTTACAGGAGGAATTGTCCTCACAGGTGGGGGCTCGCAATTACAGGGAGTATCCCAACTCTTTGAATACATGACCGGGCTCGACACCAGAATCGGCTATCCAAATGAGCACTTGGGAAAATCCAAAATCGAGGAAGTAAAGAGCCCAATGTACGCCACTTCAGTAGGATTGGTATTGGCCGGATTCAAATCTCTTGACGAAAGGGAAAATCTTTACAGACTAAGAAAAGAAAGCGTGAACAACAACACACAAAAAGCACAGGCCAAACCTGTAAAAACAGAGTTTGGCCCGAACATATTCTCTAGCATAGGTAAGAAACTGAAAGGTATCATCGCCAATGATATCCAAGAGGACGATAATTACTAGGGCTTATCATACTAGGGAGGTAGAGGACTTTGTCTTCTACTTCCCTTTCTTAACAAAAACCATACTAAAAAGGAAAACAAATTCACCAATAGATAAAAAATGTCAGATAACATGAAAGATTACAAATTTGATCTTCCAAAAAACCATAAATCAATCATCAAGGTGATTGGTGTTGGAGGAGGTGGTTCCAATGCTGTGAACCATATGTACAACCAAGGTATCAAAGATGTGGAGTTTGTCGTGGTCAACACGGATGCACAGGCTTTGAAAAGTAGTCCCGTTCCTTTGAGACTTCAATTGGGCGCAAACCTAACCGAAGGACTTGGCGCAGGTGCCAATCCTGAAAAAGGAAAGAGCGCTGCATTGGAAAGCAAAGAGGACATCAGAGAATTGCTTTCGGACAATACCAAGATGGTATTTATCACTGCCGGCATGGGTGGTGGTACAGGAACAGGTGCCGCACCGGTGATCGCCAAAATCGCCAAGGACATGGACATCCTTACCGTAGGTATCGTTACTGCTCCTTTTGTATTCGAAGGAAGGAAGAAAATGATCGCTGCACAGCAGGGCATCGAAGCTTTGAAAGAAAGCTGCGATACTGTTTTGGTCATCCTGAACGACAAATTGAGAGAAATCTATGGTAACCTTGCCATCCGTTCGGCTTTTGCCAAAGCTGACAACGTGTTGACGACTGCCGCCAAATCCATCGCCGAAATCATCACCATCCATCAGGATGTCAATGTGGATTTCGAAGATGTGAAAACAGTCATGAAAAATGCCGGTGCTGCCGTGATGGGTTCTGCAACCGAAGAAGGCGAAGGACGCGCCATCCGTGCTGCCGAGAAAGCCATTGCTTCTCCATTGTTGAACAACGTGGACATCAAAGGCGCTCAGAAAATATTGCTTTCGATCATGTCCGGTGAAGATGATGAATTGTCCATGGACGAATTGAGCGAAATTACCGAATATATCCAAGAAAGAGCCGGTGACGATGCTGAAGTCATTTTTGGTCAGGGTATCGATGCTGAACTGAGCAAAGGAATCCGCGTCACAGTCATTGCCACAGGTTTTGAAATGGACAGGCTGACCACTGCTTCTCCTTCAGGAAAGAAAGAGGAAGTTGTCGTCGCTGCGGTGAAAGAAGAAGAGGATACAAGCAAAAAAGTAATCGATCTCGAATCAGGCAAGACCTCCAAAGTAGAAGAGGATGCCACTCCTGCTGCAGGTCAGACCTACACTTTTACTTTCAACAAGCCTTTGTTTACTCCAGCCAATGAAAGCAAGCCTGAAGAAATCAAGCCAAAGACAGAAGTTTCTGCCCCTGCTTTTGAAAACAAAGAAGAGGAAGAGATAGAAATGGAGCCTCAGTTTGAGTTTGTTCCTGCTAAGTCTGAGTCTAAGAAAGTGATCTTTGAATTGAATACCGAAGAAGAGATCACAGAAGAATTGCCAAAGGCAGAAGAAAAAGCGGAAGAGAAGCCTGCGCACAGCAATGATTACTATGAACAACTAAAGCTGAAAGCCATCCAAAGGGCGCATGAGCGTTTTGAAAAGCTGAAAAGCATCAAAACCTACAACCACCATCCTGAGGAATTCAAGGAAAAATTAGAGACACCTGCTTACCTCAGAAAAGAAGTGAAATTGGCTGATGTGCAGCACAGCTCTGAGAGAAGTATCTCAAGGTACAACCTGACGGATGAAAATGAGTTTCTGAAGAACAACAGGTTTTTGCATGACAATGTTGATTAACTCTAAAAGTTAATCAACATTTCTGCCTGGGTATGGAGTAATTCCATGTACAGCCTGTTGGTGAGCAGGTTATCTGACATATTGTCCTCGATCTTAGCTAGTTTGGGTTTGAGGGCAAGTACATGCATACCCACGTAGTGGAAGATGTCGGTGAGGTGGCTCAAAGCGATGCCACCCCCGCCTATTCCTGATGATATGCCTACCAAGGCGCATTTTTTATTGCGGAAAGAATTGGGATAAGTCATCCCATCGATAAAACCCTTCAGAATCCCCGGAAAGGAACCATTGTATTCAGGTACGATAAAGACAAACTTTTTCCCTTCTTTGACTTTTTGGTGAAATACATTGTAGGCTTCATTCTTTCCATTGTTGTGGTAAAGGGCCGAGAAAATAAAATCATGGGGCAAATCCTCTAAAAGTAGAATCTCTGATGGCGTATCCATTTTGGCCAAAAGATCCTGATATATCAATGCTATTTTTTCGGAGATGGAATGCTTGCGGTTGGTACCGACGATGATTTTGATCATGAAAAGGGTGCTTTCTGTTATTTTGCTGTAAATACAATCTAGAAAGTCAATAAGTTTCAGGAATGTTTAAAATCAAAAGAGGTTTTTCCCACGAAGAAACAAGGAGGACATAGTCGGATATTAAAATTTCCCGCGAAGTCGCTAAGACGCAAAAGGCGGGTACATCCCACAAAGGCACAAAGACAACTAAGTCGGAAGGCTTAGAGCCGTCAGACTTTTTTGGATCAAACTGAAAAGTGCTTTAAAAATCTGGTAAAGAAAAATTCTCTCTCGCGAAGCCGCTAAGACGCAAAAGGCAGGTACATCCCACAAAGGCACAAAGACGACATAGTCGGAAGGCTTAAAGCCGTCAGACTATTTTGAATCAGTTATCCAATTATGAAATTAAAAATTCAATTAAAGACTTGCCTATTTTGAAATGAAATTCACTTTTTTGATATTACTTTTAGTTTTACAAAACTTAATCATCGGGTATTTTTAAAAAAGTCTTCCAAATATGGAGTTAAAGAAGGTTCTCTTGCTACCATCATATTTAATGAAGGTCAATAATCAATGGAAGAAACTTCAGGCTATTGAAAAACTATATTTGGAAAAGAAATGGTTAGAATCTATGTCCTTGGCCAATGAGATGATTGTTTCAATGGAAGAGGATTTTTATGGGTTCTATTATCGAGGTTTATGCAATTTTCAGCTAAAATTTTTCGAAGAAGCAATTGAAGATTTTAAACGGGCCATTGCCAATGCCGAAAAGAACAAGTTCCCCAAAGTGATGCAAGAATCTATTTTTGATTGTAATCTTCGAATCGCTATGGTTCACAGGGTTCAAAGGAATTATGATCTTGCTCTTGAATTAATTGATTCAGCTATTAAATTATTTCCTGATTCCATAGATGGGCATATTTTGAAGGCACAAATTTACCAAGATTTAGGAAGAACAATTGATGCACTTGACAGTATCAACAGCGGCTTGATTGTGAAACCCAAAAATTCTGATTTGTTGAAATTCAAGGATAATCTGGTATATCAATATTCAAGGGAACAAAATGAAAAAAGAAACGGCAATGAAATTTAGAAAAAAAACAGCTAGGCGTAGATTCTATCTACACCTCACCTAGGTGTAGAATAGCGTGTCTGCTAAGCGTAGTTTTTAACTACGATTTTCTATTATATGAATTTGTAATTCAAGTTGCCAAGAATTACCTTTCGATTAGAGGTTTTTGATTTGTATTCAATTACAAATTGAATAGATAAGAGGGTGGGATTACAAATCCCACCCAGTCCTAGCATCAGGCGTTTTACTACGCTCAGGCGGGGCCTTGAAAAGGAAAACGTTCAAAAGCAAATCAGTGAAGCGTTCCAGCAAAATTATCTATGAAAATGAAAGGAATATTATTAGTCGTAATTATTGTATCGCTTTTTGATCATTGCAATTTGCGAGAAAAGAAAAAAGTGGAAATTATTGACATTTTCGGTACGACTTGGGAGTGCAGTATAGCCGATGGTTGTATAAATCGCTATGAGTTTAAGGATGATAGCACTTTTTTGTTCTTCAGTTGCGAGATGGAGGATGTATATTTTGGAGATTATTACTTTAAAGACGGTAACCTTATGATTCTTGAAAAAGGATACGCTGCTGATACGAACCTCATGTCGAATTTTACAGAATGGAAATTATACAAATTAGAAATTAAAGGAGATACTTTTAAACATGTTTTGAAGTTTGATTGGGTAAATGGAAAATGGGAACCTTCTAGTTTCAAATTTGATCAAAGTTACCTATACCATAAAAGTAAAGAAATTTAGACTTTCGGAAATAACAGGCCCAACTTGGGCGTAGGTGTGTCGTGAAGTCCCCGTCTGGGCGAAGAAAGGCGTAACCGCTAGGTATAGATTGTATCTGCACTTTTTTATTTTCTGAATTTGCAATTCATTTTGCCAAGAATTACCTTTCATTTGAGCGTTTGGTTGAATAATCTAATTAGATCCCGATCCCCCGTGAGTGTCTAGGATAATACTGTAGAATTACTTCCTACACCTGTACGGAATCCACCCAGCCCCCCCCGATCAATTAATAAACTTCACCTAGAAGGGCTAAATTGACAACCAAACTTAAAATATCAAGACTATTGCCAAATGAAAAAGCCAATCATCTTTCTCTTCCTCTTATTTGTAAACTTCACTGCTTTTGCTCAGGGCAAACTTTTTATCATCGGGGGAGGTTCCCGACCTGCATCAATGATCGATGAGATGATAGATGAAGCCGGGGTTCGTTTTGAAGGATATGCCGTAGTCCTTCCGATGTCTTCAGCCGACACAGACGCGGCCATAATTTCAGGCAAAAAGCAATTCTCAGATAACGGAATTTCGTCCGTAACGGCATTTAATTTTCTTATGGGCGAAACGCCTTCCACCTCACACCTGGATTCTATAAGAAATGCCAAGTTGATTTTTATTTCAGGAGGTAGCCAAATCAGGTTTATGGATGTGGTGGCAGGTACAGCCATAGAGAGGGCAATTTGGGATTGTTACCATAATGGAGGCACCATTGCCGGAACCAGTGCCGGTGCCGCTGTGATGAGTGAAAAGATGATCACAGGAGACCAAGTCCTCTACCCTGAAGCTGATGGGGGTTTTCGGGTGATTGAAAAAGGAAACACAAAATTGTCGAATGGATTGGGGCTTGTCAAAAATGCCATCATTGACCAACATTTTGTCCAAAGAAGCAGGTACAACAGGCTAATCACCCTTGCAATAGAAAACCCATCCCTCAAATGCATTGGTATTGATGAGTCTACAGCAATTCTCGTGAGTGGTAATAAAGTAAAAGTGATTGGCCAATCCCAAGTCCTTGTTTTTGATGGTTCAAAAGGGAAAAAGCGGGAAATGGGTGAAAAGCTAGGGATGAAAGATGTGAGATTGAGTGTCTATCTAGATGGAGATACCTTCTCTCTCAAATAATTATCACCCTTGGATAAGCCTAGCAATATGCATCTTACCTCACCTACTCTTATGCCGTTACCGCTAGGGGTAGGTTCTATCTTTAAAAGCAAGAATATTCTGAAATCTTTATCTTCCCTGTTTTTGGGGTAAACCCTTTTCCTCACTTTACCTTTTTGCTCCCAAAAACAGGGTACTTCGCATTTCC
>NZ_CDSBKL010000159.1:0-8656 GCF_977115555.1 Aquiflexum sp. | reverse complement strand
CTTTAAAAGGATTCTCAGGTATTATCTTCTCAAAAGAGACTGGTAACCTTCCTGCAAAAGTAATCCTAGATTTCAGAAAAAAACTTGGAAAAAAAGAAGTTAGGCCTTTGTTTAAAGGAGCATCAATTGATTCAGGAATTTTCTTAGGTGAGGATCAGTTGGATTTACTTTCCAACTTGAAGTCCAAGCAAGAACTTCTTGGAGATGTGATTGCGCTTCTTCAATCCCCTGCTAAAAACCTTATTTCTGCACTTCAAAGTGGTCAGAATACATTGGCAGGTCTTGTTAAGACGCTTTCTGAAAAAGAATAAAATATTAAGTTATCAAATCAGTTAAAAAAAATCAACAATTTAAATATTAATACAATGGCAGATCTTAAACAACTTGCTGATCAGTTAGTAAACTTGACTGTAAAAGAAGTAAAAGAATTGGCTGATATATTGAAGGATGAATACGGCATTGAGCCTGCAGCTGCTGCTGTAGCTGTTGCTGGTCCTGCTGGTGGTGCCGGTGCCGGTGCTGCTGAAGTGGAAGAAAAAACTTCTTTTGATGTAATCTTGAAAGCTGCTGGCGGTCAGAAATTGGCTGTTGTGAAGCTAGTGAAAGAATTGACCGGTCTTGGCTTGAAAGAAGCTAAAGAATTGGTTGATGGAGCTCCTAAAGCTGTAAAAGAAGGTATCGCTAAAGATGAGGCTGATGCTTTGAAGAAGTCTCTTGAAGAAGCTGGTGCTGAAGTAGAGATTAAATAATTTGAATAACCTTTCCTTATAGGCAAAGGTTATGAATTAGGACCTGACTCAATAGTCAGGTCTTTTCCTGTTTGTGCACAGGTAATAAATTGCATTATTCTAAGCGAAAATTGTCGCATTTAGTTATTCATTATCACTAAAACATATACTGCCTTGGCTATCCAGAATCAAACCGTAAGGAAAAGTTTCTCATCTATTAAGGTAGTCAAAGACTATCCGGATTTCTTAGATATCCAATTACAATCTTTCAAAGACTTTTTCCAATTGGATACTCCTGCTGAAAGAAGAAGACAAGATGGTCTGTTCAAGGTATTTTCTGAGAATTTCCCTATTTCGGATTCTCGTGAAAACTTTACACTTGAATTTATTGACTACGCAGTCGATCCTCCAAAATACAGTGTTGAGGAGTGCATTGACAGAGGTCTTACTTATTCTGTTCCTCTTAAAGCGAAATTACGTCTTCTTTGTCATGATGAAGACAATGAGGATTTTGAAACCATCGAGCAAGAAGTTTTCTTAGGGAACCTTCCTTACATGACCGAAAAGGGTTCATTTGTAATAAATGGAGCCGAAAGGGTAATTGTATCCCAATTGCATAGATCTCCGGGTGTTTTCTTTGCGCAAAGCAAACACACAAATGGTACCAAGCTATATTCAGCCAGAATTATTCCATTTAAAGGCAGCTGGATTGAATTTGCAACGGATATCAATAACGTCATGTATGCGTACATTGACAGAAAGAAAAAATTCCCTGTAACTACCTTGTTGAGAGCCATTGGTTTTGGTTCAGATAAGGAAATACTTGATTTGTTTGGTCTTTCCGAAGAAATCGATGCTACTAAAAATAATCTTAAAAAAGTTTCCGGTAGAAAACTTGCTGCACGTGTTCTCAGAACTTGGGTAGAGGATTTTGTAGATGAGGATACAGGAGAAGTAGTTTCTATAGACAGAAATGAAGTTTTGTTGGAAAGGGATTCCATTCTTACTGACGAAGATATTGCCTTGATTTTGGAATCAGGTGCAAAGTCTATCATTCTCCACAGAGAAGATGTCAATGTTGCTGACTTTTCCATAATTTATAATACACTTCAGAAAGATAATTCCAACTCTGAAAAAGAAGCAGTTGAAGTTATCTATCGTCAATTGAGAAATACCGAAGCTCCTGATGAGGCAACTGCCCGTGAGGTTATTCACGGTCTTTTCTTCTCTGACAAAAGATATGACTTAGGAGAAGTAGGTAGATATAGAATAAACAAAAAATTAGGATTACAGATTGATCCTGAGAAAATTGTATTGACAACTGAAGATATCATCAGCATTGTGAAGTACTTGATCGGTTTGATCAATTCCAAAGCGGTAGTCGATGATATTGACCACTTAAGTAACAGAAGGGTCCGAACAGTTGGCGAACAATTGTACAGTCAATTCGGAGTTGGTCTTGCACGTATGGCAACAACAATTAGAGAAAGAATGAACGTCCGTGACAATGAAGACTTTAAGCCTGTTGACTTGATTAATGCACGTACGCTTTCTTCTGTAATTAACTCATTCTTTGGCACGAACCAACTTTCCCAGTTTATGGATCAGACTAACCCACTAGCTGAACTTACCCACAAGAGGAGGTTATCTGCATTGGGCCCAGGCGGTCTTTCTAGGGAAAGAGCTGGATTTGAAGTTCGTGACGTTCACTATACGCATTATGGCCGTTTGTGTACTATCGAGACACCTGAAGGTCCAAATATTGGATTGATATCCTCTCTTTGCGTTCACGCAAAAGTGAATTCTATGGGTTTCCTTGAAACTCCATACAGAAAAGTGAAAGACAGTAAAGTAAGCATGAATGCTAACGATATTGTTTTCTTGACTGCTGAAGAAGAGGATGACCACAATATCGCACAGGCAAATGCGCCATTGGATGCTAATGGTGTATTTATAAATGAAAAAGTAAAAGCAAGATTTGAGGGTGATTTCCCGGTTTTAGAGCCTAAGGAAATAAGCTATATGGATGTTGCTCCTAATCAAATTGTATCAGTTGCAGCTTCCCTGATTCCATTCTTGGAACATGATGATGCCAACCGTGCTTTGATGGGATCTAACATGCAACGTCAGGCTGTTCCATTATTGAAACCTGAGGCTCCGATTGTGGGTACCGGTTTGGAAGCAAAAGCAGCTACTGATTCTAGGTCTTTGGTTTTGGCTGAAGCAGATGGCGTAGTGGAATATGTGGATGCTAGTAAAATCACTATCAAGTACAACCTGACTGAAGATGACCTTTTGGTAAATTTCAGTGATGAGTACAAGACTTATGAACTGGTTAAATTTAGAAGAACCAATCAGGACACTACCATCAATATCACTCCATTGGTATTAAAAGGGGAGAAAGTAACCAAAGGTCAGGTTCTGGTTGAGGGTTATTCTACTAATAATGGTGAGTTGGCTTTAGGTAAAAACCTGATGGTCGCGTACATGCCATGGCAAGGATATAACTTCGAAGATGCGATCGTTATTTCCGAAAGGGTAGTAAGGGAAGATGTATTTACCTCCATTCACATTGAGGAATTCCAACTTGAAGTAAGGGATACCAAAAGAGGAGAGGAAGAACTTACTTCTGAAATTCCAAACGTTTCTGAAGAAGCTGTTAAAAACCTTGACGAAAATGGTGTCATCAGAGTTGGTGCTGAGGTAAAAGAAGGTGATATTATCATTGGAAAGATTACGCCAAAAGGTGAAACTGATCCAACACCTGAAGAGAAATTGCTGAGAGCAATCTTTGGTGATAAAGCCGGGGATGTAAAAGATGCTTCATTGAAAGCTTCTCCATCATTAAATGGTGTTGTTATCGAAACCAAACTATTCTCTAGACCTAAGAAAGACAAAGACCTTCGGGCAAAATCAAAAGCCGAGGTTGAAAAACTGAAAGGCAAATATGCCAAAGACCTTTTGGGTATCCGTGCAAAAATGATCAATAAATTAGTCACTCTTCTTGACGGGAAAACTTCTCAAGGTGTAAGACATAAATTTGGAGATGAGATCATCAGCAAAGGTGTTAAGTTCAACTTGAAGAACATTGAGCAAAATCTCTTCCCTGCAAAAAACCCTTACAGAGATGAGTCTAACTACAATGTTCCTGAAGAAGCAAACCTAATTTCAGACATTATCCTTGATGACTGGACTGAAGATGATCACACAAATGTTTTGATCCAAAAGTTGGTTAAGAACTACGTGAATTCCAGAAATGAAATTTCCGGTAGATTCAAGAGAGATAAATTTACCCTTGAGGTTGGAGATGAACTTCCGGCTGGTATCGTCCAGCTTGCTAAAGTTTATGTTGCCAAAAAACGTAAACTAAAAGTTGGAGATAAGATGGCAGGTCGTCATGGGAACAAAGGTATTGTAGCCCGAATTGTAAGGGAAGAAGACATGCCTTTCTTGGAAGATGGTTCTCCTATGGATATTGTACTCAATCCACTAGGTGTACCTTCAAGGATGAACATCGGTCAGATTTATGAGACCGTTCTTGCTTGGGCCGGTATGAAGCTTGGTAAGAAATATTCTACACCAATCTTCGACGGAGCTACCATGGAGGAAGTATCCCATGAATTGGATTTGGCAGGATTGCCTTCTTATGGCAGGACTTACCTATATGATGGTCTATCAGGTAAAAGATTTGATCAGCCGGTAACAGTAGGTATCACTTACATGTTGAAACTTGGTCACTTGGTAGATGACAAGATGCACGCAAGGTCTATCGGTCCATATTCTTTGATCACGCAGCAGCCATTGGGTGGTAAAGCCCAGTTTGGTGGACAGCGTTTTGGAGAGATGGAAGTTTGGGCGCTCGAAGCATTTGGAGCATCCCATGTGTTGCAGGAAATCTTAACTGTGAAATCTGATGACGTGGTCGGTAGAGCCAAGGCGTATGAGGCTATAGTAAAAGGTGAAAACCTTCCCAAGCCAAATATCCCTGAATCATTCAACGTATTGGTTCACGAGCTAAGAGGACTTGCTCTAGAGATTACCCTTGATTAATAAAATTTCAATGGGCCGGAAGGCCCTTCACATACTCTTCGACAATTATGGCGTTCAGAAAAAACAAAAAACTAAACAACGACTTTTCCAGAGTCACTATTAGTTTGGCCTCTCCAGAATCCATTCTGGATAGTTCACATGGTGAAGTAACGCAGCCCGAAACAATCAACTACAGAACCTATAAGCCTGAAATGGGTGGATTGTTCTGCGAGAGGATTTTCGGTCCTGTAAAAGACTGGGAATGTCATTGTGGAAAATATAAGCGCATAAGATATAAAGGTATCATCTGTGACAGATGTGGTGTTGAAGTTACTGAAAAGAAAGTAAGAAGAGAGAGAATGGGACACATCGAATTGGTGGTTCCAGTGGCTCATATCTGGTACTTCAAATCCCTTCCTAACAAAATTGGATACTTATTGGGTCTTCCGACCAAAAAATTGGATCAAATTGTTTATTATGAAAGATATGCAGTCGTCCAAGCTGGTATTAAAGCAGAAGACGGCGTACAATATCTTGACTTTTTGACAGAAGACGAATATCTGGATATCATGGATAAGCTTCCAAAAGAAAACCAGATGCTTGACGATGATGATCCAAATAAATTCATCGCCAAAATGGGTGCAGAGGCTATCGAGATGCTTTTGTCCAGATTGGATTTGGATGACCTTTCTTACAGCTTGAGACATCAGGCAGCTACAGATACTTCTCAGCAAAGAAAAGCTGAGGCCTTGAAAAGGCTAAAAGTCGTTGAGGCTTTCAGAGAAGCAAGAACTAGAATTGAAAACCGTCCTGAGTGGATGGTTGTAAGAATGGTTCCCGTTATTCCACCGGAATTGAGACCATTGGTTCCTTTGGATGGAGGTAGATTTGCTACTTCTGATTTGAATGACCTTTACAGAAGGGTAATTATCAGAAACAATCGTCTTAAGAGATTGATAGATATCAAAGCACCTGAGGTCATTTTGAGAAATGAAAAAAGGATGCTACAGGAAGCTGTCGATTCTTTATTTGACAATTCAAGAAAAGTAAATGCCGTAAGATCGGATGGTAACCGTGCTTTAAAATCCCTTTCAGATATGTTGAAAGGAAAGCAAGGACGTTTCCGTCAAAACTTGCTCGGTAAAAGGGTGGATTATTCAGGACGTTCGGTTATTGTCGTAGGACCTGAATTGAAACTTCACGAGTGCGGTCTTCCAAAAAATATGGCAGCTGAGCTTTTCAAACCTTTTATCATCAGAAAACTGATTGAAAGGGGTATTGTAAAGACAGTAAAATCTGCCAAGAAAATTGTTGATAGAAAAGATCCTGTAGTATGGGATATTCTTGAAAACGTATTGAAAGGACACCCTGTATTGTTAAACCGTGCTCCAACTTTGCACAGATTAGGTATCCAGGCTTTCCAACCAAAATTGATCGAAGGAAAAGCAATCCAGCTTCACCCATTGGTATGTACTGCATTCAACGCCGATTTTGACGGTGACCAGATGGCGGTTCACGTACCACTCGGACATGAGGCAATCTTGGAAGCTTCTACTTTGATGCTTTCCTCACATAATATCCTTAACCCTGCCAACGGAGCACCTATCACGGTACCTTCTCAAGACATGGTTCTTGGTTTATACTATGTGACCAAAGGAAAAAGATCAACTCCTGAAGAAATTGTCCTTGGAGAAGGAATGACTTTCTATGG
Organism: Aquiflexum sp.; assembly: GCF_977115555.1. NCBI lineage: Bacteria > Pseudomonadati > Bacteroidota > Cytophagia > Cytophagales > Cyclobacteriaceae > Aquiflexum > Aquiflexum sp. The sequence continues at coordinate 2,188 of NZ_CDSBKL010000159.1, read as the reverse complement.
AGAAGAAGAAGTGATCATCGCCCTTAATGAAGGTAGAATTTCTCAACATGCATTTATCAAGTGTAAAGTGCATGTAAGGGATGAAAATGGTCAATTGGTTGAAAAAGTCATTGAAACTGTCGCAGGCAGATTGATTTTTAACCAATTTGTTCCTGAGGTTGTAGGCTTTGTCAATGAGTTATTGACTAAGAAAAAACTTCAACAGATCATTTCAGAAGTTGTTAAAATCTGCGGTGTTTCCAGAACAGCCCAGTTCCTTGATGATATCAAACACCTTGGATTCCAAATGGCATATGCCGGTGGATTGTCCATGGGATTGAATGACGTTATTATTCCTGTTGAAAAAGATCCATTGATTGCAAAAGCAAAAGATGAGGTTGATCAGGTTTGGAATAACTACCTGATGGGTTTGATCACAGACAATGAAAGATATAATCAGGTAATTGATATCTGGACTAGAACGAATTCCTTCCTTACCAATATCCTGATGAAACAGATGGAGGAAGATAAGCAAGGATTTAATGCCATTTACATGATGATGCACTCAGGCGCCAGAGGATCCAGAGAGCAGATTCGTCAACTTGGTGGTATGAGAGGTTTGATGGCTAAGCCACAGAAAAACCTTCAAGGTTCTGTCGGTGAAATCATCGAAAACCCAATCCTATCCAACTTCAAAGAAGGACTAGACGTATTGGAGTACTTCATCTCTACACACGGTGCACGTAAAGGTCTTGCAGATACTGCCTTGAAAACAGCCGATGCGGGTTACTTGACCAGAAGACTTGTAGACGTTGCTCAAGACATGATCATCTCTGAAGAGGATTGTGGTACTTTGAGAGGTCTAGTCGTTCAGGCTTTGAAAGACAACGACGAAATCGTTGAACCGCTTTCTGAAAGAATCTTAGGCCGAGTTTCAGTACATGATGTATATGATGCAGTGACTGAAGAACTTGTTGTTCCTGCAGGAATTGAAATCACTGAAGAAATTGCAAGGAAAGTTGACGAATCTACCATAGAGGAAGTTGAAATCAGGTCAGTACTTACTTGTGAGACGAGAAGAGGTGTCTGTGCAAAATGCTATGGACGTAACCTTGCAACTGGTAGAATGGTACAAAACGGTGAATCAGTCGGTGTAATTGCCGCACAGTCTATCGGTGAGCCAGGTACACAGTTGACTTTGAGAACCTTCCACGTAGGTGGTACCGCTTCAAACATTTCTGTTGAAGCAAGCATCACTGCCAAGTTTGAAGGTATTGTTGAGTTTGATGAGGAATTGAGATGGATTGATACCACCACCAAAGAAGGCGAACCTGTCTCCATGGTAATGGGTAGATCGGGAGAAATCAAAATCAATGATGCTAAGACCGGAAAGACTTTGGTTTCAAACCATGTTCCTTATGGAGCTACTTTGAATGTAAAGGATGGCCAAAAAATCGGAAAAGGAGATGCTCTTTGTAAGTGGGATCCATACAATGCCGTAATCCTTTCGGAATTTGATGGTGAAGTTGAATTCGACTCCATCATCGAAGGCGTTACTTTCAAAGAAGTAGCCGATGACCAGACTGGCTATAGAGAGAAAGTTATCATTGATACCAAAGATAAAACCAAAAACCCTGCTGTCGTTGTAAACTACGGTTCAGACGAAAGCAAATCTTACAATATCCCTGTTGGTGCTCACTTAGCTGTTGAAGCTGGTGAAGTAGTGAAGTCAGGTCAAATCTTGGTAAAAATTCCAAGATCTGTTGGTAAAACAAGAGATATCACCGGTGGTCTTCCTAGGGTAACAGAATTGTTCGAAGCGAGAAATCCTTCCAACCCTGCAGTAGTTTCTGAAATCGACGGAGTGGTAACATACGGTGGCATCAAAAGAGGTAACAGGGAAATCTTCATCGAATCTAAAGATGGTGTGAAGAAAAGATACATGGTTTCTCTTTCCAAGCATATCCTTGTTCAGGAAAATGACTTTATCCGTGCAGGTGAAGCTTTGTCAGATGGAGCTATTACGCCAAGTGATATCCTATCTATCAAAGGACCGACCGCTGTACAGGAATATTTGGTAAATGAAATACAGGAAGTTTACAGACTTCAAGGTGTAAAAATCAATGACAAGCATATAGAGGTGATTGTAAGCCAGATGATGCAGAAAGTTGAAATCCTTGATGCAGGTGATACAGGATTCCTTCAAAAT
>NZ_CDSBKL010000158.1:0-8681 GCF_977115555.1 Aquiflexum sp. | reverse complement strand
GGACGAAGACCAAATGGCAGCGAGAAATCAAATGACATCCATAGATCAGGAGCTCATTCGCCCGGAAAGTATTCCCCAATCTGATTTTCTAAGGATGGCGGTATTTCAATATTTGATTGGAAATACAGATTGGTCCATCCAATACCGTCAAAACATAAAACTCATCAATGTGGATAAGTCCTCATTGCCAATTGCGGTGCCCTATGATTTTGACCATGCGGGTATGGTAGAAGCACCTTATGCCAATCCGGCTCCCGAACTCAAAATGCTTTCAGTGGTAGAGAGGAGGTATAGGGGATATTGTATGGCAGACATGCAGGATTTTGATGAAACTTTTTCTTTGTACAGGGAAAAAAAAGATGCCATATATGCCCTGTATTCAGAAAGTGTTTTGCTCGATGAAAAATCTATTAAATCAGCTGTCAAATACCTCGATGGATTTTATGATATAATAAATAATTCCAAGAAGTTGAAATCTGAATTCCAATACCCCTGTCTTGAGGATGGTACCGGCAACGTGGTCATCAAAGGACTTAAAAAGTAATCCCAACATCCAAATAAAAAAGTTATCCACATTATTCTTTTTTTATTACAACCTCAATCCAAGTTTTACTGTCCTCTTTATCCATGTCGCGGAAAAGGCAGGAAATTCGTCCAAAATAATAATATCAAACTTGTCATCTGGGGAGAAATTGCAGCAGTAAACTAGTATTTCTGGGAATAATTTATTTGATTGGTAACGGATTGGAATGGTGATTCACCTCATCCCAATCCTAGGATTACAATTTACTATCTCGCAAAGAATACAGCTATGTTTAAAAACTCATTTATCAACACCATGGGTGTTGGATTATCGTTGGTATTCGCTACTTCCTGCGAAACTCCCTGTAAAGATACTCTTTTCGAATTGACAGAATTATCCATGGTCCCAAGGACAATTGATGGATCCGGCAACAGCATCTGGTATAACGATGATGCACTTCCAATAAACAGGTTGACAATCAATATCAAGATGACGAAACCTGTTCAGGTACTATTCAATCCAAGCCCGGAATGTCCGGTGGTTTTCAAAAACAGCAATCCTGTAACCATGTTCCAATTGGTAAGCAATGAGGATTTCAATGACAATTTTCCTGCCGGAACTGATCTGTTTGAATTGACTACATTTTCAGATCTGACGCAGACCTATACCAAAGAAGAATTTGTGGATAACTTTGTAAACGAATCCAATTTTGGAACTTTTTATTTCACATTTACTGAGAGCCCTCAGATTGCCGAAATGCATTCCTTGAAAATCATAGCAAGGTTTCAGGATGGCTCTACCATACAATCTTCCATCATTCCGGTATTGTTTACGCCGTATTAAACAACCAAATATCATCTTATCCACATTGTTTTTGGCGATGCTTATGTTTTTTTTCCACTGTTCCCTTGTCTCCATCATAAGAAAAAATGAACAGATATGCGGTAGCAATGGAGCCCCCTTCACTTCGGAAGTACTCCTAAGGAAGAAAAATGTTCAACACCCTTCAGGGTCGTGGAAATCTTGTTTTCAATTTCTAATCCACGGGTTTCACCCGTGGCTATTGAGAGGTTTGACCCCTTTAAGTGTCTCTATTTATTGAAAACTTTGATTTATTTCCGACCATGAAGTGGTCTAACTTTTCAATAGCCCCCGGTAAAACCGGGGGAAGATGGATGAGGATAGTATAGCAACAACCCCAGAGGGGTTGAATTTTTTCGAATTAGGATTTCAAATCCCAAAAAATATAAGAGTGGAATTACATACCGACAGCTATCTTCCCCCACCGAGTCTAGGAGAAGAACCTCCTAAATTTGATTCACTTCACTATGTTCGGACTGAGGCAAACACAAAATTCACTGATAGGGTTGAATGAATTTTTTTCAAACCAAGCTGAAACATCTTATTGAGGGTTGATTGAAAAGGTTTAACTTTATTCAATAGCCATCAATATAGAAATCTATGAATCTTCGTCATGCTTTGTTTTTTTTGGGCATAGCACTGCCTTTGCTTTTTTCATGCAATAATAATTCAACCCAAAATCCTTTGTCTTTCCAATTGGATAATAATGAAGGCCTAATTGGAAATCCTGAATACCTAGCTACCCCCTTCGTAGCCGCCGGAGACCGGGTCTATATGGTCGGACATCAGGATGGAACCTTTCCTGATTTGGGTTGGCATGTCAAAGGAGAGATGGGCGGGATTTGGAACCATCCTATCAAACTCATGGACGGTTTTACTGCTACAATTATTGGGGAAGACAATTCATATTGCCTGGATGCTGCCCATCAATTCATCAATTACCCTTTTGCAAATAAGCACCTCTTTCAAACGCCTATTCCCGGATTGGAGGTAGAAAGGTTTCAGTTTGTTCCTGACGGAGTTCAGGGAATGGTGATTGAGTTCACCTTCAGGAATGTGGATAAGACTGAAATATCCTTTGATTTTGAGTTTACGGGGTACACTGACCTGATGCCGGTTTGGTTGGGAGAGAGGGCTGGCATGACTGATTTTGAAGACCAAATCTCCTTTGATGAGGGCCGGCAGTCTTGGTTGGGAAAGGATGAAGGCAATGATTGGTATGTACTATTTGGAGCTAACCAAAAAGCGAAAAATACAGAGGGACCTTCTGAAAACTGCAATTATTCTCCCCAAGGAAATGGGAAGGCAGCCAAATTAAGTTATGAAATCAAACTCAAGCCTGAAGAATCAAAGCATAATCGGTTTTTTATAGCAGGTTCTTATACCTCAAAGACGGATGCCGAAAAAACCTTTGACAAGTTGAATCTGAATGCTGAAACCTATTTGGAAGACAAGAAGAAACACTATAGGCAGATTGCTTCAAAAGCCAAAATCACGATTCCTGACAAAGAGCTTGAAAAAGCCTTCGAATGGGTCAAATACAATACCGAATGGCTGGTAAGAGAAGTTCCTGAAGTCGGGAGAGGTCTTGGGGCAGGCATGCCGGATTATCCTTGGTGGTTTGGTGTGGACAATGAATATACCCTCAAAGGAGCCATTACCACAGGAAGAAAGGATTTGGTTTACAGCACCATCGAACTTATCCACAATCTTTCTGAGGCCAACGGAAACGGAAAGATCGTCCACGAGGTGAGCTCCAACGGCGTGATTTTCAATCCGGGCAATATCAATGAAACCCCGCAGTTTGCTTCGCTGATTTGGTGGGTATATCAGTGGACCGGAGATCGGGAGTTTTTGGCTCAGTATTTCCCCACTGTCAAAAAAGGACTTCATTGGCTGATGGATGAAAATGACAAGGATGGGAACCTTTTTCCGGATGGCTATGGCATGATGGAGATCCACGGCCTCCAATCTGAAATGATAGACGTGGCCGTTTACACCCAGAAAGCTTTTGCGGATGCAGCACAAATGGCCTTGGTAATGGGAGAGGACTCTATTTCCAAGAGTTATCAACATACCGCTGAGCTCCTAATAGAAAAAATCAATGAGGATTTTTGGGTAGAGGAATTCAATGGCTATGCGGATTTTATCGGCACTGCCAAGGAAGCCATACATTTGGTGGATGCTGCCATCATCAGGGCGGATACACTCAACAAGCCTTGGGCTGTAGAGGAATTGAAAGCGACAAGAAAGAAGTTATCCACATATCCTCCAAACAAAAAGCAAGGCTTTGTTATCTTCCATAATTGGGTGGTCAATACGCCTATGGAAATGGGAATTGCAGATCCTGATAAAGCCCTCATTGCTTTGGATAAGGGGAAGAAATTCACCAATCCTTTTGGTGTCTTTGTCACGGGAATTGACAGAGATGAGTCATCAGACTTGGCAGATGGCTCTTTTGTAGGTAGCAAGGCTTTTTCCTATACCGGGGCTGTTATGACTTTGCCGACAGGTGTATCTGCCATTGGAGAGAACAATTATGGTCGCCCAGATGAAGCTTTGAATTACCTGAAGCGGATGACAAAGTCTTTTGGATTTGCCCTTCCGGGATCTATTTATGAGGTTTCCCCTGATTATGGGATGATGGCACAGGCGTGGAACCTGTATAGTTTTGGTGTACCGATTGTGACCCAGTTCTTTGGTATTCAGCCGGATGCAGGTAATAAAGTTATCCACATATCCCCTGCTTTTCCGAGTTCTTGGAAAGAAGCCAAAATTGAAAATGTAAGTATTGGCCAAAATATAATCTCTTTGGAATTTCAGTTGAAAGAAAACGGCGAGGCAGAAGTAATCCTCAACCAATCAGATGGGGATTGGGAAATTGTATTTTCATGGCCCGAAGATCGGCAAGACCAAGCCACCCTAAACGGAAATAAAATAGAGGTCAATAGCAATAAGGGCAAAAACAGGATTACATTTACCGGAAGAAGCAATACCCTGGTCTTGAAAGGAGCAAATAGATGAAAAACAAATGACTTCTAAAAAATCTGATCAATCCAAAGAATGACATTTTACTCGATTGGAGAATTCGAGTTGTATGATCTTTGGAAATTTTAATATTGGACCATTAATTTTGTGAATTAAATTTATCCCATTTTGTAGCTACAGTTTTTGAGACCAGTTAAACATGAAGAAAAGCTTTAAAACATCCAGGAAGGCCAAATATTCCTTCCTTGACAAATTAGTAGAAGCTATAAGTCTTTTGGTATTGATTGGGCTTTGGTGGCTGACTTATTACTTTCAGCATCAAAGTCTGGAAATTGTACCTGAAGATTATGATTTTTTCCGAAACCCAACCGAATATTGGGCAAGCAAAATGACCTATTCGGTTCCTTTTGTAGCGACTATTTTATATGTAGGATTGACACTCTACAATAAAAATAGACAATACGGAGATTATGCTGTTCAAATAAATAAAGGCAAAGGGGCCGTTTTGAGACAAATCAACAAGCGGCTTTGGAGATGGCTCAAACTCAATATCCTCTTGATGTTTGTCGTTCTCGAATATTTTTCTTTCCATACCGGATCCAATGCGGGAACAGGCATCTCGGGGTGGTTTATCTTTGCCTTTCCTCTTTTGCTCTTTGGTCCGGTCATCTACTTTTTTGTAGAATTCTCAAAAAATCAATTGAAGTAATTCAGAATTACGAATTCAGAATTTTTCTTTTGATGCATATCCTTATGATATCGATATTCATTGATATCCTATACTTCTTGATATTGTTTCTAATACCGAGGTTGATATTGAATTTCAAGCGCAAATTCAGGATTTTTGATAATTTGACTTCCTCTCAAATATCCCATAACATCCCCTATCTCCGACTATAATATCCACCAATCTCCAATATCCATGAATATCTATCTTCTCACCCAAATAACCATTAACCAAATAACCCAATATCCCCTTTTTTAAATATTGAACCAATAATTCAGCTTCATAACCAATGCCCGCTGTTTAGGCATGAAAGTGGAGGGGAAATAATTGTCAGTATACACGATAAAAAGATCTGAAACGGGTGCATAGCGCCATTGGATCCGAGTATTGATATTGATGTTATCAATCTGATTGTTATACTGAATAAAGGTTGTCCAAAAAAGACTTTTGGTAAAAGTCAGGTCTATCCTTGGGCCGATGAGAAACAGGTCTGCATCATTTTGCGGCTCAGGAAGTCTGATTTTATTGTAACTGAAATTCATCGAAATATTGGCGATATAGCCCATTCTCCAGCTCATCGTTCCCTGCAGGGTTTTGATATTTCCTGTAAAATATTCCCCAAAATCCCCCCTCAAATTGATATTGATCTTATTTCTTGGATTGCTGATATACCTGAATCCGATCAGAGAATTATTGTAATCCGTCCCTGCTAGCAGCGGTTCCCCACCGGTCCTCGTCGGGTCAAAATCCCTAAACAGGTAGGTGTATCGGTTTGAGGCAGTAACCGTCAGGGTAGAAAGTGATTGGAAACGAATCCTGTAAAAAAGAGAATGCAGGCCATCAGTCACACCAAGTTCTTCGTTCCAAAGTGTCTCTGTTTCCACACCGGGACCATGTCTGTTGATCAAATTTGACTTAGGAAAAAATTGATATTCAAACGAGGCAAAAGCCCTTTTGTAATCGTTTCTTGGAGTAAAGCCTACTACAGGGTTATAATTTTCACCCACTTGGGAAAATGCCACCGAGGCAGCTATGGAAGGGGTGGCGTAGTTCAATGCCGCATGGGCAGTCGCGGTATTGTCCAAATCTTCCTTCTCGAAAGTCTTGTGGTAAAAAAACTTTCCGGTCCACTTGTTATCTTTGGAGGCAAGGTTGTAATCTACTCCAAGCAACCTGTTGGAAAGGCTGTCATTGAAGATCGGAATGTCTAGTTCTTGGTTCAAGGTTTCTCTGTTGACAAAGATGACTCCGATATTTGACCTCGTAAAAACCTTTCTTTGGATTGCCGCCACGGAGAAATTTTTCCCTTCGATTCCCCTCTCTACATCATTGGCAGTTTGCATATTCAATGCCCCGATCCGCCAGTTGTCATCCAACTTTCCGCTGAGCCTGCCACCGAAAAGTATCTGGTTTTGCACATTTTGACCGGTAGTCTCGTCCCTGTCTACCCCAATCCTCCGGGAGAAAAAAGGCCTGAGGTTGGTTGCTCCAAAATCCGCAAACAAGTCAGCATTTTCTAAGAAAAACTGCCTTCTTTCTGGGAAAAAGATCTCAAAACGGTCCAAATTGGTCACCTGTTCATCTACCTCTACCTGCGAAAAGTCAGGATTCACTGTCAGGTCCATATTCAAGGCCGGACCAATACCAATCTTGGCATCCCCACCTACAGTAGGTTTCAGAGGATTGGAAGTACCTTCTATAAAGTTCCTGTCAGTAGCCATGGCCACATAGGGTATCAGGGACAAATTGGTATTTTCTTTTTTGAGCGGTTCAGAAAAGATCAATTTCCTGCTGAATGCCAGGTTAATTACATTGAAGTTTCTTGGAATTGGGGACCAAGTGCTCCTTTCATTGTACTTGCTGTCGATCCTGTAAAAATTTACATTCCAATTGCTTGCACCGTCATTGTATCTTAGGGTCGAAAAGGGGATAGCGGCCTCTATAATCCAATGGTCTTCATAAATCTTGGCTTCCGAATACCATTTGTTGTCCCAAGCCAAATTGAGGTCTGTGGATAACATGCCTCCATTGGCAATCAGGGATTCTCTTTGAACGCCATATGGATTGATACCAAACTGAAATCCACTGCTGTAATCATTGAATGTATCGAAGACAAATGTCACTCCGTCATTTTGCTCTCCACGGTAATCCCTTCTCAGGGAAGTGCTGACGTATTCATTTGGCTCTCGGGGGCCAAGGTTGTACATCACCGCAGCGATATAAAGGAATTTTTCATCAAAGGCGATTTTAACCCTAGTTTGGGCTTTGGCAAGTGAGGTGTCAGAAGGGAAAAACTGTTGAAAATCCTGCGCCCATCCTTCCTGTTGCCAGATCGGTTCATCCAATACCCCATCCAGCTTGATCTCCATTTTTATCTTGTCCGCGATGATAGCAGGCATATCCTTACCCGAAGTCTGGGAGAAAGATATGCCAATATGGGCAAAGAAAAGAATGGTGAAAAGCCGTTTCATTAAGAGAACTTTGATCTCCAAATTAGCCTTTGAAAAGTTGGGGGCTTCCCTGAATTATACCAAAGGCAAAATAAAAGCATTTGAGGCAGAATAAACCAATTTGGAAAGTTTAAATGAAAAGCATCCTAGATTCAGGTCTTTCTCAATGGTTTTTTTTATGTCCTGCTTTAAGCAAAAAGGTGTTTTCCGCCTAAGCTCCCATGGCGGTCAGAATGATATTCCTAGGACCTCCTTGGTTTCGAAATTCACAGAGGTAAATTCCCTGCCATGTTCCCAGATTGAGCTTTCCGTCTGTGATCGGAATCTGGAGGCTATTGCCAAAAAAGCTGCTTTTGATATGGGCAGGCATATCGTCATCTCCTTCATAATTGTGGATAAACTTCGCGTAGCCTTCCGGAATCAGGTCATTGATAAAAGTTTCGAAGTCTTTTCTCACCGTCGGATCCGCATTTTCGTTGATCGTCAACCCGGCAGAAGTATGTTGGATAAATACGTGGAGAATCCCTGCCTTGATCTGCCGGATTTCAGCCAACTGCATCTCGATGATGGAGGTGATGAGGTGAAAACCCCTCGGATAGGGCCTGAGGCTTATGGTTTTTTGGATGGTCATCTTCGATTTAATTTCTTATATTCTTCAAAATGTCCAAAATCTTTGTGACTTCTAAATCGATGATAGAAAAAGCAAACCATTTTTTGCCTAAATCTTTCAAGGAGGCCCCAATGTGATATAATGTTGCTTCATCGAGAATCAAAAACCGATCATGGGCCAATGTAAACTCATGGATATTCACCTTGGGATATTGGCTGTTGTACTTATCGACATCAAGTTTGAATTGCTTTCCAATGTTTTTTGTGAAGATATCCACAGTGACCGATTCCTTTCTTTTGGTAAACAATGTAAGAACTGTGTCGTCTACATAATTGTCAATCAAGATGATGGATTTATTGGCCTTTCTGATCAAATCAGAAACAAAAATATAAGCATCAAAAACCTGTCCGTCAAAGAATATCCCTTTCTCAGGTTCTTGTGCTTTACTCTCCAAGGCTTTGAAAATCTGATCAAATTTTTGGTCTGTTTCCAGTTGTTTTAGCTCAATTCTGTCCAATCTTT
>NZ_CDSBKL010000157.1:0-8698 GCF_977115555.1 Aquiflexum sp. | reverse complement strand
TCGGATTCATTTTTCCAATTTTTTTTCGGCTACAGTCACAGGCAAAAAGAATTTTTTTGTCCTTCAATTCCTCTAGTGCTTTGTTGTATAAAGGCAATCGGTGGATCTGAGCATGGTTTTTTTCAAAATCCTCTACATTCCTGGGACCTTGGTCATAAGGAATTTCCAAAAAATCAAGGGTATCAAAAATATCTTGTGCAAACCTAGGCTTGTACCTTTCACGGTCCAGATCGTCTATCCTAAGCAAAACTTTTGCCCCGCGTTTTTGGGCCAAATGATGGGTGACGATAAAGGAATAGATATTTCCAATATGAAGAAATCCACTGGGAGTGGGTGCAAATCTTGTCAATTTGAATTCAGACATGGGGAGGTATTGATTTGGTAAGGTATTTTGGATTCTTTTTTGTAACTAGTTTGGAGTTTTATTTATAGCCATGAATTGATCATGAAAAACCTCCATCTCTTTTCTTTAACTGCAATCGCTATTCTTGTTTTTAGTTTGGAATCATGTGACTCAAAACTAACAGGAAGTAAGTTAATTCAAAAATCCATTGAATACCACGATCCAAAGGGGCAATGGCAAGAATTGAACAAGGTTTTTTATTTTGCAGATTCCCGTCCTGGAAAGCCCTCCCGACAATACACAGTTCACATAGACCTTCCCAAAAATTATTTTAAGTATATCAACAGCGGTGAAAACCTTGTATATGAGGTTAATGGGGAGGATTGTGTTTCCTCCACAGCAGGGAGCAAAGACTGTGAAAGAGCCTTGATGTTACGTAATTATTATGGATATCTTTGGGGATTGCCGATGAAGTTGATGGACCCTGGAACTGAGATTGACAAAGAATATATAGTTGAAGATTTTAATGGGGTTTCATCTTTTGTAGTCCGTGTTCCCTATGAAAAAGACATATGGTATTTTTACTTACATCCGGAAACCTACGCCGTCATGGCTTACAAATTCTATAAGGACGAAGAAAAGCAAATAGGGGAAATCATTTATCTCAATGAAGAAATTATCGTAGGAGAGATGAAGATTCCGGCACAGCGGTCTTGGTATAGGACCGAAAACGAAGAGTTTTTGGGAACTGATTTCCTTTTGAAAACCGAAGACTCACCAATGTAAAAGCCGGATTAATATCTTTTAACCATTGAAATTTTTCAAACTCATGGGCCAGGGCTAAATTCGAACTGTGAAAAAAATCCTGCTTGTTCTTTTGGTTTTCTTTGCTTCAGCCCAAATCAAAACATTGTCCCAAGTTTTGACAGGAAATGTACTTGACGGGCTGGACAAAGGCTTTTTGGATAAAGTCTGGGTAATCAACCTCCAAAACCGTGATAGTAGCCTTACCAACGAAAGGGGATATTTCAGGGTCAAAGCAGTACCCGGAGATTCCATTTTGATTTCAAAGAACTATTACATTCCCAAAGTTTTGATTGCAGGAGAGGACAAACACATTCTGACTGACATTTATTTAGATGCCAGGACACTACCGAGGTACGATCTTTACGGAGAAAAAATTGTGATCCCTTTTAAAGCCGGGAATCTTTCAACCATGAGAAGCTTAACAGATGGGCCTGCGGGACCGGGTAAAATATATACTGGATTGGCCAATAATCCATCCCTTCAACCAGGTTTGACCCTGGATGGACCAATTTCCTATTTTATGAAAAGTGAAAGGCAGAAAAGGCAATATGCCCGCAAATTGGCTTTTTTGGCGAGCCAAGAGGATTATCTAAAACTGATACAGTCTGATTCTGTTATGGCGGCTTTAAAATATGAATACAACCTGACTGATTCAGACTTAGACGGCTTAATTATCGAGTTTAACCTTCAAAACATCGACCATCAATTCGTAGGTATGGAATGGGAAAGAGTGGAAAAATTGCTGATCGATTTTTTGGATAGTAGGACCGGATACAAAAGGAAAGAAGATTACGAATAAAAAAAACCGCTCCTTTAAAAAGCGGTCTTTATGAACTTAAACCAGTAATTGGGTAAACCTTGAATTTTGCCTTATTCGCTTTAACACGACTTTATAATTGGTGCCTGGATTCCTGTCCACAAAACTTGAATTTAAGCTTATGAGAGTATATTGTATTCCGAGAACCAGGACTTTTTTGTAAAGTTTTTTCGATAGGCATTTTTTAATTTCATATACTCTAAATGTAGAAAATCAGTTTCATTCAAAAGTGTATTAAAGCATTGAATATCTTTATACCTTACCAAAGTATTTTTTATGCTTTTCTTTTAATGGACCAGGTGACAAAAAATCGGGCTACCATTTCTCCGTTTGGATTGGTTCCTGTGGATATCATGGTTATAGTATTGCTTTCGCCAGGATTCAATTCATTGACCAACTTCCCAAGTTCCTTACCTTGATCACAGACAAATGTTATAGTTTGATTGGCTTTCTTATGGTATTCCGCTTTAAAATCAACCACCAACATGCTGTAAATTCCTTTTCCTGCCAAGCTGACCTGGCAAAGTGCTCCAGTGCTCAATTCCGCTGCCCCGGCCATTGCAGCAAAGTAAATTGATTTGAATGGGTTTTGGCTTCTCCAGAAATAAGGAATGGTGACCACACATTTTTCTAAGGACAAATGCTTGATTTTCAATCTCCAAAAGACAGCTGAGGGTAATTTGAACAACATTGCCCACCAAAAAATAAATGGATTGCTCATGCGGTCTATATGCTTTTTTGCCTCGGGGGTCATCTTTTATCAGGTTAATGGTCATCAAATTAAGTAAAAATTTGGGATACCGTTTTTGATATGGCATCTTTTTTGGTCAATTTCGAATTAAAATTAGAATGTATGTTTAAGAAGATAGTGTTTTTAATGGCTTTGGGAATTTTGGTTTATTCCTGTGCCAAAGTTCCTATGAGTGGGAGAACCCAACTTGCCCTAGTTGACAATGCTGAATTACTCCCAATGGCTTTTGTGGAATATGATAAAGTCCTTAAAGAAGGAAAGATCATCACAAATACCGCAGATGGGCAGATGGTCGTAAAAGTGGGTAAGCGAATCGCTTCCGCTGTAGAAAAATATATGAAAGCCAATGGGCTTGAAAATGAACTTCAGGGTTTTCAATGGGAGTTTAACCTAATCCAAGAAGCTATTGTAAATGCATGGTGTATGCCGGGCGGTAAAGTTGCATTCTATACAGGAATAATTCCGGTATGTCAGGATGAGGCGGGTATTGCAGTTGTCATGGGACACGAGGTGGCCCATGCTATAGCTAATCATGGAAGGGAAAGGATGTCAAATGGCATGCTTATGAATGGGCTTCTTGGAACAGCCCAAGCTGCAATGGGCCAAAACCCAACCTTGACTCAAAACCTCATGTTGCAGGCTTTCGGTGTCGGAGGGGAATTGGGAATGCTTAGTTTTAGCAGAAAACATGAATTGGAAGCGGACCAATTGGGATTGAATTTTATGGCTTTGGCAGGATATGACCCTAGAGTAGCTCCTGCATTTTGGGAAAGAATGGAGAAAGCCGGATCCGGTGAGGCACCACCTGAATTTCTTTCTACCCACCCAGGTCCAAAAAGAAGAATAGATGAGCTTAATAAACAAATGGCAATTGCTTTGGAATATTATGAACAAAGCAAAAATTAATCGGTTCTTTCATTTATAGCAAAAAATGCAGCTTGATAAATTTCAGGCTGCATTTTTTATTAACCAATCAACCAATCATTACCTCTGATTGAAGCTTCTCAGTTTGACTTGGGTAAACTTTCTTTTTGTGTCCAAGGGAAAATCTCCCTTCATCATCCAATCATAATAGGAAGGTTCTTCCTTGAGGACATTTTCAATTGTTTTCCCTTTGTGCTTGCCAAAATTGAAGCATTCCTCTCCGTTTTCATTGAAAATAAACCTGCCGGCAAGGTCGACCATTTTTTCATTGAGCAGGTTATGGATTTTCTTCATGTCATTTTGGATAACCCCTAATTTGTTGCCCTGCAGGTCTTCTGCTTCTTCACCTTCATACCTTTCCATCTGGGCTTTGAAAACTTCATAAGAAGCTATTGTGTCTGCTTCTGCGCTGTGGGCGTTTTCTAGACTTTTGCCACAATAGAACTTATAGGCTGCTGACAGGTTCCTTTTTTCCATCATGTGGAATATCTTTTGTGAATCAAGGATATTTCTTTTTTCAATGTCAAAATCAATTCCCGCCCTTAGAAATTCTTCCACCAAAAGAGGGATGTCAAACTTTAAAACATTGAAACCTGCCAAATCGGCTCCTTCTAGAAATTGGAACAATTCTCTAGAAAGAGATTTGAAAGTTGGGGAGTCTTTGACATCTTTATCAAATATGCCATGGATGGCCGAAGATTCAGCAGGAATAGGAATGGTTGGATTAATGAGTGATGTTTTGATTTCCTGTCTGCCATTGGGATGTACTTTCAATATAGAAAATTCAACAATCCTGTCTGTAGAAATATTGATGCCGGTAGATTCAAGATCGAAAAATGCAATGGGTGTTTTCAGATTTAGGTTCATCATGATTGGATTTGATTGATTTTTGATTTGAGAATAGATAGGTCCATGTCATCATAATTACCGGAACTCATCAGTAACAAGTTGGTAGCGAGATAATTTTGGGATTCCAAAAATTCTTTAAGCTTTTCGATTTCTGTGAAAAGTATAAGGTCTTTTCTCTTGAAGGCTAGTTGAAGCCTTTCTTCATCCATCAGTTCAAGCTTTTTCAAAGATACGGCTTTTGGGTTTAAATAGATAACCGCTATATCTGCCAAGTCGAAGGTATGTGCGTAATTGTCTACAAATTCCTTGTTCAGGGAACTGTATGTATGCAATTCCTGAACGGCAATAAGTCTTCTGTTGGGAAACTGCTTTTTGACTGCATTGACAGTTGCTTTCAGTTTGGAAGGAGCATGTGCAAAATCCCTGAAAAGGATGGCTGAATCTGATTTTGCCAATATTTCCTGTCTTTTTGCCGCTCCTTTGAATTCTGGAATGGCTTCGTAAAACTGTTCTTTGGTAATACCAAGAGATTCACAGATATGAAGTGCGCCTTGTAGGTTTTGGAGGTTGTGCTCTCCAAAAATGTTGATTTCTACTTCATTGTTTTCAGAAATCAAAAATGTCTTGCCACTCCGTATTTGGTAAGGATGTGCTTTATAGGGAATCAGATTTATATTGTCAGGGTCGCATTTTATTCCTAATGCATTGACATGTTCATCTTCCTGGCAATAGATGAAAGTACCGCCTTTAGGAGTCATATTGACCAATATTTCAAATTGTTCTTTATAATTTTCAAAAGTGGGGAAGACATTGAAATGGTCCCATGCAATGCCGCTCATGAGAAGGATGTCATGATGGTAATGAAAAAACTTTGGTCTTCTGTCCAATGGCGAAGTCAGGTATTCGTCTCCTTCAATGATGATTATCGGGGCATCCGAAAGTTTGACCATCAAGTCAAATCCCTCAATCTGTGCACCCACTAGGTAATCAAAGTCCAATCCGTGATATTGCAAAACATGCAGAATCATGGAAGTGATGGTGGTTTTGCCATGACTTCCGGAGATCACCACTCTTTTTTTATCCCTGCTTTGCTCATAGATGAATTCCGGAAAAGAGAAAATCGGAATATTCAGATCCTTGGCTTTATGAAGTTCAGGATTGTCAATACGGGCATGCATTCCAAGAATAATGCCATCGAGGTCAGCATTTATTTTCTCTGGAAACCACCCTTTTTCTCTTGGAAGAATACCTGCTTTTTCCAACCTGGTTCGGGATGGTTCATAGATTTCATCATCAGAACCGGTAACTTCATATCCTTTGGCAACCATAGAAAGTGCCAAATTGTGCATAACTGCGCCGCCTATGGCGATAAAATGATATTTCTTAGACATAGTTTTTTCAGCAAGGTTCAAAAGTAATCAATCAAGGCAATCTGAAAAGGGCTGATTGGGGATTAATTTTGGATTTTTTCATCCAAGCATTTTCTTGGCCCAAATTGAGCCGAAAATTAGTTGAAAAAATAATTTCAACTTGTTTCAATTCGTTGTCTTGCTAAAGGTTTGATAATGTAAAGGTTAGCATTTTTGTTGATAACAAGGTGTATAACTTGTTTAAAAACATACCACCAAACGACCTACTTTTGTTATTATGGCAGACAATAAACCTACAGGAAAAGACAGGATAACCAACAGAAGGAAACCGGATTTGGGTCTCACTTCAGGCATGGGAAAATTACCTCCTCAGGCGACCGATTTGGAAGAAGCTGTTTTGGGGGCATTGATGTTGGAAAAAGACGCTTTGACAGCCGTTGTGGATATTTTGAAACCCGAAAGTTTTTATAAAGAATCCCACAAGGTAATTTTCTCCGCCATATTGGATCTTTTTTCCGATAGCCAACCTATTGACCTGCTTACTGTCACCAACCAATTGCGTAAAAAAGGACAATTGGAAATGGCTGGAGGAGCTTTTTTTATTACCGAATTGACCTCAAGGGTATCTTCTGCCGCCAATATTGAATACCATGCAAGGATTGTCACAGAACAGTCCATGAAAAGGGATATTATCAGCATTGCCTCAGAGGTTCAGCGGGAAGCATTCGAAGACACGACTGATGTTTTTGAATTGTTGGATAAAATGGAACAGTCGCTTTTTCAGATTTCAGAACAAAATATCCGAAAGAACTATTCCGATATGCGATCGATTCTCAAGGAAGCGATCACAGAATTGGAATCTAAAAAGGGGCAAAAGGACGGTCTAACAGGTGTTCCGAGCGGATTTACCGCATTGGATAGGGTTACCTCAGGATGGCAAAAATCCGACTTGGTCATCATTGCTGCAAGACCTGCGATGGGAAAGACAGCTTTTGTACTCTCCGTATTGAGAAATGCCGCTGTGGACCATAATAGACCTGTTGCGATATTTTCTTTGGAGATGTCCTCGATACAATTGGTCAACCGTCTGATTTCCTCAGAGGCAGAATTGGATTCTGAAAAGATAAAAAAGGGGAATCTTGCTGAATATGAATGGGAGCAATTGGTTCACAAAACCGGTAAATTATCAAAAGCACCACTTTTTGTAGATGATACTCCAGCTCTTTCGATTCTGGAACTGAGGGCAAAATGCAGAAAACTCAAAGCCCAGCATGATATTCAGATGATTGTTGTCGATTACCTGCAATTGATGTCTGGGGATAACAAGTCAGGAGGTCAGGGTGGAAACAGGGAACAGGAAATTGCAAGTATTTCACGGGCATTGAAGAAAATAGCCAAAGAATTGAGCGTTCCTGTTATAGCATTGTCTCAGTTGTCAAGGGCTGTGGAAACCAGGGGAGGGGACAAGCGGCCACAATTATCGGATTTGAGGGAATCTGGAGCTATCGAGCAAGATGCAGATATGGTAATGTTCCTTTATCGGCCTGAATATTATGGAATCACTGAAGACGAGGATGGAAATTCAACTGCAGGAGTTGGAGAAGTCATCATTGCCAAGCATAGAAATGGTTCCTTGGATACCGTCAAGCTTAGATTCATAGGAAAATACACCAAGTTTACAGATTTGGAAATGAATATTCCTTATAAACCAAACGAACCACTTTATGGCCACAAATTCCCAAGTGGTTCTTCAGGACAGGCTTTTGAATCAGGAAATACCATTAGACTTTCTAGCAAGGCAAATGGAGGAGATTTGGATGACACCTTTCCCGGTGGCCTCGGAAGTAATAAACCTGCGCCATTTTAATCGGCTCAGAAAATAGCTCATTTTCATTTTTCAATTTAACTCTCCCAAAATGAAGGCCATCGTTCTTAATAGAAAGCTCACTGAAGGTTTAGAATTCGTTGATATTACTTTGCCTGCCTTGACCTCAGATGAAGTCAAAATTCAAATCAAATCCGCAGCACTTAATCATAGGGATGAATGGTGTCGTCAGGGTAAATATGCCAATTTAAATGATGGTATTATATTGGGTTCGGATGCTTCTGGAATCGTGGTTGAAGTAGGCAAAGAAGTTGATCCTGATTGGATAGGAAAGGAAGTAATTATCAATCCTGCTTCAGATTGGGGAGAAAATTCAAATGTGCAGGCCAAAAACTTCAAAATCATGGGCATGCCTGAACATGGGACTTTGGCAGAATTTGTTCAGGTGAAATCAAGCAGGATTCATCCCAAACCTGATCATTTGAATTGGGATGAGGCTGCAGCCTTGCCATTGGGAGGTGTTACTGCTTTTAGGGCTTTGTTCCGTCAGGGAAATATTCAGCCCAATGACCAAATTTTGGTCACAGGTTTTGGAGGTGGAGTTGCACAATTTGGAGTTCAGTTTGCATTAAGCCTCGGTACAAAAGTATTTGTTAGCAGCAGCAGTAGTGAAAAGATTCAGAAAGCCATTGAATTAGGCTGTTCGGGTGGTTTCAATTACAATGAGGAACATTGGTCTGAAAAAGCCGTATCTGAGTGTGGCGGATTTAACCTGATTTTAGACAGTGCCATGGGAGATACTTTAAATAACCTCATAAAGGCAGTAAAGCCGGCAGGAAGAATCATATTTTATGGTGCTACCCGTGGAAATCCAACCGGATTTGACGGTAGGAGACTATTTTGGAATCAGATCAAATTGATTGGAAGCACCATGGGTAATGACTCAGATTTTGAGAATATGTTGGATTTTGTCAATGAAAATAAAATTTCTCCACTGATTGACAGGACTTTT
>NZ_CDSBKL010000156.1:0-8907 GCF_977115555.1 Aquiflexum sp. | reverse complement strand
ATGTCTTGGGTTCGAGTGCTCGTCCCGGAGTGGATGCCGGTTGGGGTCCGCAGTTTTCCTACGAAGGCCAAAACTCCAATGATCAGAATTGGATCAACCAACAATATATAGATTTCAATTATTTTGAAACCATTGGGGTATCGATGGTTGCAGGAAGGGAGTTTTCCGAAGAATTCAACGACAAAGGTGATGCTTTCAAAATGAGGGAAATGTTTCCTGCTGTCCGCAACGGAGGTTTTATTATCAATGAGGCACTTGCCAAGACGATGGGGCTTTCACCTGAGGAAAGCCTGGGAAAACCCATTGAGGTTTTTACAGAAGAAAATGGGCAGCGGTTTTTGGATTTTCATGGAAATGTTATCGGTGTGGTAAAGGATTATCAGACTTCAGATTTAAGATTTCAGATTTTTCCCACAGTTTATTTACCTGTTCAAAATGACCATTTTGATGCTTCTTCACATCTTTTGGTCAAAATCAATTCGGAGGATATTCCGCAGGTAGTTGCAACCTTATCTGCAAAATGGAAAGAAATCAACCCAAGTATTCCATTTGAATATTCTGTCCTTGAGGATAGCCTGGTCAAACAATATGACCGTGAAACCAGGTTGAGCAACCTATTGGGATTGTTCGCTTTGCTGACCTTGTTGATTTCAAGTCTTGGCTTGTTGGGATTGTCCATATTTATGGCAGAAGGAAGAAGAAAGGAAATTGGCATTAGGAAAGTAATGGGGGCAAGTTCTATTTCCATTGTCCATCAATTGACCAAGGATTTCCTCAAACCGGTAATTATCGCCATAGTCCTGGCTTTGCCGATTGGGTATTATATCATGGGTTCTTGGCTCGAGCAATTTGCTAATAAGGTTCAGATGCAGGCCGGGTATTTCGTTCTGACAGCAAGCATCGCAATATTGATAGCATGGCTGACCATTTCCATCCAATCATGGAGAGCAGCTTCAGATAATCCAGCGGATTCACTTAAGGCGGAGTAGTTAAATGAAAAATAATTGATTTATACTACGTGATATAATTTGAAATAATGCCTTCGGCGATATATTATTCCACCTTTACGGTTATTTTGGAATTTTATATCCATCAATATCCAATATCCATGAATATCCTCCCGAAGGTTATCCGGATCAAATATTTCAATTTATTTCTATCATATATCTACCATATTTCAATCTCAATTAACCTAATAACCAATATCGAAATAACCAAAACCCCATGCTCAAGAACAATGTCAAAATCGCTGTCAGAAGCCTTTTCAAACAGAAGGTCTATACATTCATCAATGTGGTCGGGTTGGCAGTGGGGATTGCGAGCTGCATATTGATTGTGCTTTTTATCCGGAATGAATTCTCATACGACAGGTTTTTCAAAGATCAGGACAGGATTTACCGGATGTCTTTGGAACGGATTTACCCAAACCATTCCACTTACTATGCCATCATTCCCCATTCATTTGCAGGAGTAGCAAAGGAAACATTTGCAGAAATCGAGGAAGCTACCATCTCTTCAAGATTTCCAAATGTGGAATTGACCTACAAAAACCAAAGAGATGAAGAAGTCAAATTCGATGAAGAGATCATCATATCAGGAGACAGTTCATTTTTTAAGGTTTTTGATTTTGAAATTATAAAAGGGAATTCAGAAAACCTCTTTACAAAGGGCAACGAGATAGTTGTGACAGAGGAGATGGCAAAAAGGTATTTTGGGGATGAAGATCCATTGGGAAAACTGATCCGGATTGGTGAAAACCTGGAATTTACAGTTGCTGCCGTGATAGCTGATATTCCGCTCAATTCCCATTTCAAGTTCAGCGCGATTGTATCCAACACCGGTTTTCCATTTCTCCAACAGGAGAATTTTACCGGTTTTTCTGCCTACACTTACTTCAAACTCAGGGAAGGTGCCGATCCTTCCGTATTAGAAGCCAAAATCCCACAATTGGTTGATAAATACGCAGCCGGACAGATCGAAAGGGAATTGGGAAAATCTTGGGAAGAATACCGGAATGCGGGAAATGGCTACCGCTATTTTTTGCAACCATTGAATGACATCCATCTTTTTCCGACTTACCTCGAAGCCCAGATGAAGCCTTCGGGCAATATCAATTCTGTCTATATTCTGATTGCAGTGGCATTTTTGATTTTGGGAATTGCCTGTGTGAACTTCATGAACCTCGCAACGGCACGGTCCTCCGAGCGGGCCAAAGAAGTGGGCATCAGAAAGGTGATGGGTTCGCTCAGGCCGCAGCTGATGCGGCAGTTTTTGACTGAAGCCATACTTTTGAGCGGAGTAGGGGTTTTCTTGGCTTTGGTCATTGCACAGTTGGCGATACCTTTTTTCAATGACCTGACCGAAAGAAACCTTCAGCTTCCTTTTAGCTTGGGATTTGCTTTATCCATCATAGGCATCATCCTGTTTGTTGGACTTTTGGCAGGTTTGTATCCTGCCTTGGTACTTTCCTCCTTCAAACCAACAGACGTTTTGAAAGGGCAGTTTACCGGCAGCCAAAAAGGAAAATGGATCAGAAACGGCTTGGTGGTGTTCCAATTTTGGATTTCCATCATCCTGATCATCGGGACTTTGGTGATCAGGGATCAGATGGCTTACATGCAGCATATCTCCTTGGGCTTTGACAAGGAACATGTTTTGGTAGTCGAAAGGGGATTCAGCTTTGGTCCGCAGAACCTCAAGACCTTTGTCGAAGAACTCCGCACCATGCCTGAAGTGGAAAATGCGGCGATTGCTTTTGCATCACCGGGTCAGGAATCCACCTTCTTTGGGATTCAGTTTCAGCCTGAAGGTTCTTCCGAAATCCTCACCACCAAATCCATGGTGGTGGCAGACGGTGTTTCGGAAACATTGGGCCTTGAAATTTTGGAAGGAAAAGGATTTTCGGAAGATACCAATGATTCACTTTATGTTTTGCTCAACCAAACCGCTGTGAAAGTTATGGGAATCAAGGATCCCATAGGTTCCAAACTGATGGAAACCCAAAACACACCGGATGGCAATGTCATCATCGCGAGGACTGTCATCGGCATTGTCAAAGATTTCAATTTCAATTCCCTCAGGGATGAGATCACGCCTTTGGTGATGCAGAATTCGGAAAGCTTCGGTGCGAATATCGGCGGTCAGTACGTTTTTGCACGGATCAAACCCAATCAGACCCAATCGGCCATAGAAGCCATCGAGGCCAAATGGAAAGAAATAGCTCCCGAACAGGCTTTCAAGTTTTCCTTTTTGGATGAAAGCCTCAACCAACAATACAAGGAAGAACAGCAGACTGGAAGGATTTTCTCCATATTTTCTGTCTTGGCCATCTTTGTCTCCTGTATCGGATTGTTTGCCTTGTCGGCTTATATCACTTCGCTCCGTACCAAAGAAATCGGCGTAAGGAAGGTTTTGGGTGCTTCAGTAGGCGGGGTAGTCCTGATGCTTTCCAAGGATTTTACCAAAATGATTTTGATCGCCTTTGCTTTGGCGGTACCGGTGGCTTGGTTGGTGATGGAAAAATGGTGGCTCCAAAATTTCGCTTTCCGGATCAATGTCAACCTTTGGATCATCCTGATTTCAGGTATTTCAGTGTTGGCGATCTCTTGGCTGACCGTCAGTTTCCAATCTGTCAAAGCTGCCTTGGCCAATCCCGTAGATTCTTTGAAGTCGAATTGAAAATTAAATCACCACAGAAGACTCGGAGGGCACAGAGGAAATAATTAGGAGGTAAAAAGACTCCAAAGGGGTCTAACCTTGAATAACTTGTCCGCCGTGGTGGAGCCTCAGGTAAAACAGAGAGACAGCAAATGGTTCGATTTCCGGCCAACCCTGAAGGGGTAGCATATTTATAGAAAATAAAAGCGATGAAGTTTTAGGGCAACCCTGAAGGGGTTGAATTAAATCCCGGGAATTGAACTCCCTGTTTTGTCGGAAACTTCAATTCTCTATTTAAATATCATCTGCCAAAAACCGGAATCGTCTTGTTCTTCTTGTCCCCGAGTTGCGTTCCTTACTCGGGGTTATTAATGTTTGACCACTACGTGGTCAGTCGCCGCCCATGTTTGTGTCTCCACAAACATTCCAAAATCTTTAACCTCAATGGCCTCCAAGGTTTCGCAAAATCTTATTCCTAAAAGACCAATTCATATTTTGGTAAAACCTTAATTACGGAGTGTTTGGTTTTGGGAAGAAAAAGATACTTTTTTATTTGAAATAGTAAACAAGTAGGAGATATAGTTTGGGGTATTATGGTTATTTCAATTTTTTCGCAATTATTATTTAAATCCTATTTATTAAATTATCTGGATAAATGATAACTTTAGATAATAGCCCTTTGGGTACAAACTATTCATTAACCTAAACTTGGAAAAAATGAAAAAATCCACCAATTATTTTTTTGCTTTAGCCTTATTTACAGCGGTTGCCTGTAATCCGACAACCCAAGAGAATGAAATAATTTCGCAGGATTCTGGAATTTTGGATCGTTCTGTTCTTCCAATGAAGGAACCTATTTACCCGCCAATCACTGAGCTCGATGCACGAAATGCCACAGCACCAAAAAGGTTTCAGGTAAATGCACCCGAAAATGCACCCAACGTTGTTGTGGTGTTGATTGATGATATAGGCTTCGGGCACTCCAGTGCTTTCGGCGGTCCCATCCACATGCCGACTTTGGAAAAACTGGCAGCAAACGGATTGAAGTACAACCGTTTTCACACGACAGCTTTGTGTTCACCTACCCGGACTGCCATACTCACCGGATATAACCATCATTCCAATAACGCCGGTGCCATCATGGAAGTGGCTACAGCTTTCCCGGGCAATACCGGAATCCGACCACAGACCATCACTCCTGTGGCTGAAGTGCTGAGGTTGAATGGCTACAGTACCGCGGCGTTTGGAAAATACCATGAAACTCCACCTTGGGAAGGTTCTGTGTCCGGTCCTTATGACCGTTGGCCTTCGCATTCCGGTTTTGATAAGTTTTATGGATTTATCGGAGGAGAAACCAATCAATGGCATCCAATGGTATACGATGGGACTACCCGTGTATATCCAAACGTAAAAGACCCCGATTACCATTTTACAAATGACATGACCAATCAGGCAATAGCATGGATGAATACACAGCAATCTCTTACGCCTGATAAACCATTTTACATCTATTTTGCGACAGGAGCTACCCACGCACCACACCATGCACCGAAGGAATACATTGACAAATACAAAGGGAAATTTTCCCAAGGTTGGGATAAGGTCCGCGAAGAAACATTGGCAAGACAAAAGGCATTGGGTGTAATTCCAGAAAACACTGTACTCGCCCCCAAGCCTGCTGACATCATGGATTGGGATAAACTTACTGCCGATGAAAAGAAGTT
This sequence comes from Aquiflexum sp., assembly GCF_977115555.1. Lineage (NCBI taxonomy): Bacteria > Pseudomonadati > Bacteroidota > Cytophagia > Cytophagales > Cyclobacteriaceae > Aquiflexum > Aquiflexum sp. The sequence goes on along the minus strand of NZ_CDSBKL010000156.1, from coordinate 3,526 downwards.
GTTTGAAAAACAGATGGAAGTCTTTGCAGGATTTGCAGAGCATACCGACAGCCAAGTCGGCCGTCTGGTTGAAGCCCTGGAGGAACGTGGGGAGTTGGAAAACACGATTTTCTTTTATGTTGTAGGAGACAACGGCTCAAGTGCTGAAGGAGGAATGATAGGAATGTTCAATGAGAATACCTACTTCAATGGCGTGCAGGAAACATTGGATATGCAGATGGAAGTGATTGACAAACTAGGTTCAGAGCATGCTTACAACCATTTTGCGGCAGGCTGGGCCGTGGCCGGAAATGCTCCTTTTACCTGGACAAAGCAGGTCGCTTCAAATTTTGGAGGCACACGCAATGGCATGGTACTCCATTGGCCTGCAGGTATCAAATCAAAGGATGAAGTGCGTTCCCAGTTTCATCATGTCGTAGATGTGGCTCCGACTATTTATGAAGCAGTGGGAGTACCTGCGCCAAAAATTGTCAATGGCATTGCCCAAAGACCGATTGAAGGTGTGCCAATGAATTATTCCTTTGACAATGCCTCAGCTGCCGACACCCGCAAAACCCAATACTTTGAAATGATTGGCAACCGTGCCATTTATCACGAAGGTTGGTTTGCTGCTACAATACACAAAGCACCATGGGAGGCGCAACCAAGACGTCCTCTTCAGGAAGACATTTGGGAATTATATAATGTGGATGAAGATTTCAGTCAGGCAAATAACCTCGCCGATCAAAATCCTGAGAAGCTCGAAGAGCTCAAAAAGAAATTCATGGAGGAAGCAGTGAAATATAATGTGCTGCCTATTGACGACCGCAGCATTGAGCGCTTCGATCCGGTAATTGCAGGTAGGCCTGACCTCATGAATGGCCGTACCAAACTCGTACTTTATGAAGGGGCAAAGGGTATTCCTGAAAATGCTTTCATCAATGTAAAGAACACTTCACTTACCATTACAGCTGAAGTGGATGTTCCTGCTAATGCCACAGGAGTTATCATCTGTCAGGGTGGTGACTTTGGCGGATGGACTTTATATATGCAGGATGGAAAACTAACCTATTTCTACAACTGGGTAGGACTTGAAAAGTATTCTGTCACTTCAACACAAAAAGTAGGGGCAGGCAAACATACCATCAAACTTGACTTTGCCTATGATGGCGGTCGTGGTGGAGGTGGAATCGCCACCATTTCAATGAATGGAGATAAAATTGGGGAAGGAAGAATTGAAAAGACCAACAGCAATACCTTTGGAATTGATGAATCAGCCGATGTCGGTACTGATGAGAATACCCCGGTAAATCCTGCTTACGCAAATAAGGAAAAATTCACAGGGAAAATAAAGTCTGTGACCATCGAGACAAAACCCGGAGCAAAATGATCCGCCAAACAGGAGACTATAGGTTTCTTGGTCTGTAATCTGAACAGCAATAAATAAAGGGCGTTTTTACGCCCTTTATTTATTTTATATCCAACCCAATTTGTTATCCTGCTTCTCCAGAAGCTGGATATTTTTTTACCGCAATGGCCGCCAAGGTTTCGCAAGGATCGGAATGGTCCAAGGTTTACTCTGTTTTTTCTCTGTGCACACTGTGAACTCTGTGGTGTTTTATTTTTTACTGCAATGGCCGCCAAGGTTTCGCAAAGGGTCGCCAACTCTTATTCCCAAAAAATCTATTGAAACTTGGAGTATATATCAAAAGTATATACCTTTAAATAAATATAATAGCTATGAAAAACCTATCATTGAAGCTTGAAGATGATATTTTCCAGGAGACTGAAAATATCATTTCAAAAGTAAATAAGAACCGAAACAGGTATATCAACGATGCGATTGAATTTTACAACAGACTTCATAAGCGGAGACTATTGTCAGAACAGTTAAGCAAGGAATCAAAAATAGTAGCACAGGACTCCATGGAAGTTTTGGCTGAATTTGAAAAACTGTTTGATGAAGATCAGGCAATTTGAAATTTGGATTGCGGACCTGAACCCAAGAAGGGGAACGGAGGCCGGTAAAGTCAGACCTGTGATTGTCATTCAGACCGACTTACTCAATAAAGAACATCCTTCTACCATCATTTGTCCTATTACCACCAATGTAAAGCCCGAGGCAGAGATTTTAAGGGTTCACCTAAAGAAGGCAAAATTTGGTCTCAAAGAGGATTGTGATGTCATGATTGACCAAGTTAGGGCAATAGATAATAACAGACTTTTGGAAAAGATAGGAGAGGTGGACCGTATTACCGCTGATAAGGTGAAAGAAAACTTAAGGATTTTGTTGGATCTGGGTTGAGAAATGGATTTTTTGTTGCCAATGTTTGATTCCCCGTTATCCTGCTTCTCCAGAAGCCCGATATTTCTATAACCGCAATGACCGCCAAGGTATCGCAAAGGGTCGCCGAGTCTTATTCCCAAAAAATCTATTTCTGTTTTTTTATTAAAAATACCCTGTTCAGGAGATTTTTTGTTTGTCAAAGAAAAGGTAAGTTTGATATTGGAGTTATTTCCACGATTTTAGGGAAAACATCCTAAATAGGGTTTCTTTCCAATATTATAGAAGAAAGCAAACCGTGGCATACATAAGAAAAAACTTATCGCTGAATGAAAAACTTTGAAAAAAGACTTAAAGGCGGACATCCTAATTCACTAGGAAATACAGTTGAAGTTGTGGACGAAGTATTGGCCGAAAATGAACTTTTCAACGAACTATTTAACTGTTATTTCAGTAATGACGAACTTGTTCGCCTTCGGACTTCAAACGCAATGAAACGGATTTGTAAAACCAACAAGTCAATCTTAATTCCATATATCGACCGATTTTTGATCGATATCGCCCAAATTGACCAAGCCTCCACCCAATGGACTTTATCGCAATTGTTTGGAATGCTCCACATGGATATGACCGAAAAACAAATTGAACAGGCGAAAAGCATTATGAAGAAAAACCTTTCCAATCACAATGATTGGATAGTACTTAACCAAACAATGGACACATTGACAGTATGGGCAAAAAAAGATGCGGACCTGAAAGATTGGATAAAACCTCATTTGGAAAGATTGACAGCGGACGAACGAAAATCCGTTTCAGGTCGAGCTAAAAAAATGATTGATAGAATAGAAAAATAAATACCTGTACCAACAACGTATATAGCTTTTAAGGCAAGAGAATCGCTAAATTCATGGTTTTTGGCGCTTAACCAAGTCTGTCTCGGGTGGGCAGGAAAGTGCTTAGAAATCGCCACAAGCCATATGCAAACCCTTAGCAGCAACCGCATGAACCAAAAGCGCAACTTTTGACATGAGTAAAATATAATAGACAGAAAAAAATGAATTTAAGACCAATAGCACTAAACGAAGACAAAACAAATGAAGATTATGCTTCGGCTGACTGCCAACAACTACTGCAAATGAATGACGACTTTTACCCAAAAATTGGCTTCATCATTCCTTGGGTTGCTTACTTTGTGGTTAGACAAAATCAGGTTGTAGGTTCTTGCAGTTTCCTAGGACAACCGCAAGAAGGGAAAGTTGAAAT
>NZ_CDSBKL010000155.1:0-9011 GCF_977115555.1 Aquiflexum sp. | reverse complement strand
AGCGGGGTTTTACCTCAAATCTCCCATCATGTGCAGTGCAGCCAATATGGCTTATAAGAAATCCGCGTTTTTAGAGGTCGATGGCTATCAGGGGAATGAAAATTATTTGTCGGGCGATGACGAATTTTTATTGAAAAAGATGACCAAAAAATATGGACCGGAATCTGTCGTCTACCAAAAAGAAAATCTGGTATATACCCAACCCCAAACCACTTGGAAGAATCTTTTTTACCAAAGAATCAGATGGGCATCAAAATGGAAGGCGCATCAATCTTTTGCCCATAGCTTTGCAGCGGTCCTGCCTATAGCGGTTCAGGTTATTTTCCTTGGAAGTTTTTTCCTTCTTTTTGCTGGAACTCCTGGCTTGGCGGTATTCGCAGTAATCTGGTATTTGAAGATTTATTTTGAAACCCACACTTTGGGAAATGTTTTGAGGAGTTACAGTGTCAGACCAAATTTCATTTGGTTTTTGTCTACAGGAATTTTCCATCCAATGTATGTGCTGATTTGTGGAATCGGGGCTTTATTTGTAAAATTTGAATGGAAAGGAAGATATTCTTCTGGGAAGGCTTAATTTTAGGTTTCAATACAAAATAAAAATGACTGATAATGAGTTTGACTTACTGGATGAATTGTATTTTGTCCAGCCCTATAGTTTCTTGAAGGAGACCCTGAATTGGGATGACCAAAAGCTTTTGGTTACCTTGCGCTCTTTGCATTCCAAAGGCTGGATCAAATGTCTTTTTGCACCGGATGATGAAATTTTCGGCCCTGTGGATTTTGAGGCCAAAGGGAAAGATTTGTTTTACCTTGCCACCAAAAAAGGCCTGATGGAACATAATGCTGTTTAAAAAAAAATCGACGTGACGGTACAAATAGTGAAATATCAAAAAAAAGAACTGGAGCTCAAGGCGCTCTTGGAGATCACTCAGGCTATCAATGAAAACAAGTCTGCGGCGGTCCTTTTTGATATTTTCAAGTTTACATGCCTTGTACACTTGAATATCAAGTCTATTCTTCTGTACATGTCAAATAATGACCATTTTGAAAAAAAGATAAGCCATGGGATCAAAAGCAAAGTCCCTGATGCGATTCCTTCAGAGAAAATAAATTTTGACAGGGGAAGCGGTGAATTGAATATCGAGGTGGCTGAAGGCTTTTCGTTTTCCGAACTTGAAAATTACCTTCCGGTTTTCCACAAAGAGAAAATGCTTGCCATTCTATTTCTCAAAAAGAAAGATGAAAAGGAAGACCTAGACCTGGATTTTACGCAGGCATTGACCAATATCATGGTGGTGGCTTTGGAAAATAAGCGGTTTGCCAAAAAGCAATTGGAGCAGGAGCGGCTTAATAAAGAAATGGAGATTGCTTCCAATGTGCAGCGGATGCTTTTTCCGGCCGTACTCCCGCAAACGGACAAGCTCAAGGCCAAAGTGACTTACATTCCCCACTCCACAGTTGGCGGGGATTATTATGACCTGATCCAAAAATCCGAGGAAGAGGTTTTTTTCTGCATAGCGGATGTTTCAGGCAAAGGCATGCCTGCGGCCTTGCTGATGTCCAATTTTCAGGCGGCTTTGAGGACATTGCTGAGGAGTTCGTCAGATTTGAAGATGATTGTAGAGCAATTGAACTATACCATATTTGACAATACGAAAGGGGAGCGCTTCATTACTTTTTTTCTAGGGTATTATAATTACAAAAAAAGGGAATTGACCTATGTCAATGCAGGTCACAATCCACCGGTATTGTGTTGGGAAGGTGAAAAGAGAACCGAGACCTTGGGTGCCGGGACAACTGTACTCGGGGCATTTGAGGAATTACCTTTTTTGGAAGTGGGAAAAAGAGCCCATCTTAAAGGCTTTACGCTCCATCTTTATACGGATGGCTTGACCGAAAGCTTTGACAAAGAAGAAAAGGAATATGGAGACGAGCGCTTCAACCAATTTGTCAAAAGCCACCTTTGCCTTGATCCGGGCGTTTTTCATCAAATGTTCTTTGAGGAATTGAAGGTTTTCTCTACCGGTGGACAACAAAGAGATGACATTACTTTGCTCAGCTTAAGACTGCAATAGGATGGTCTGGATGCATCATGTCCCATCATTGATTCCCAAAGTCTTTGACAAATTCATTTGGAACAAAAGCAGGGATGAAAAAACAATTTACCTGACTTTTGACGATGGGCCCGTGCCGGGGATTACGGATTTTGTCCTGAATGAACTTGCAAAGAGAAAAATGAAAGCCACCTTTTTTATGGTAGGTGCCAATGTGGAAAAAAATCCAAACCTCGCCAAAGAAGTTTTACAGTTAGGAAATGGAATAGGAAACCACACTTTCAACCACCTTGACGGATACCGAAATCCCGATGCTTTGTATCTGGAAAATATTGAAAAGTGTCAAAAAACGCTACAGGATATCCTTGGCATCAATCCTTTCCACTTTCGTCCACCTTACGGTAAGATATCAAAAAGCCAATCAAAGCTTGTCCTCGAAAGATATCAAATCATCATGTGGGATGTGCTTTCAGGAGATTATGATCCTGACCAAAGTCCCGAGAAATGTCTTTCCAAAACCATGCAATATTCCAAAAATGGATCCATCGTACTTTTTCACGACCAACAAAAAACCGAGCGGGTAGTTAAGAAGGTCTTACCGGATTACCTGGATTTCATAAAGGATAGAGGTTTTCAAACAGGCATATTATGATTTATGGATTGGCAGTCGTCCTGGTTTTTTTATTGCTTTTGCAGGATACGCTTCTTGTCTTTTTGCTTCTTTTGAATTTCAACAAATACACAGAAGTCCGAAATCCCGATTTCCCGAAAGTCAGTATCTTGATTCCTAGCCGGAATGAATCGCAAAACCTTCCCCGTTGTCTGACTTCTTTAGAAAAACTCGATTACCCGATAGACCGGATCCAATTTATTTTTGGAAATGACAGGAGTACTGATGATACGGCAACAATCTTGGCTGATTGGGTCTCAACCCATTCCAATGCAATCTTGATAGAAGTGACCGAAGGAGATTCCAAAAGAAGGAACGGCAAAGCAAATGCGCTTTCCCAAATGGAAAAATCAGCAAACGGTGATCTATATCTGTTTACCGACGCAGATTGCGAAGTGCCGACCCAATGGGTTAAATCCATGGTTTTGGCTCAAAAAAATGCTGACGCGGGGATAGTCACAGGCATCACCCGTATTGGATCTACTTCTCTCTTTGGAAGGTTACAATCCTTCGATTGGTGGCTTTCCTTGGGGATGGTCAAAGTGATGAATGACCTTGGAATCTCTGTGACTTCTATGGGAAACAACATGTTGATTACAAAGGAATCGTATGTTTCGGTGGGAGGATTTGAAGGTATTCCATTTTCATTGACAGAGGATTTCGAAATGGGGAAAGCCATCAAAAAGCAAGGTTTTGAATCAGTTCATCATGTTTCTCCTGGTAATTTGGTAGAGACATTACCCCAACAAAATTTCAAGGGTTTGTTGGACCAAAGAAAGAGGTGGATGCATGGGGCGATGGATTTGCCGCTGTATTGGAGGTCTGTGTTGGCGATACAAGTCTTGTTTTTCCCTGCGGTTATTTTTTTGTGTTTTTTACAGCCTTTTGAAGGAGTCACTGTTTGGCTGATTAAAGTGGCAATCCAATCCATGTTTATTTACAGGTTCTCTCTCAAAACAGGTAAAAAATTGAATATTGCTTCATTGTTCCTTTTTGAAATATATTATTTGTTTACCTCATGGTCCACAATAGTTTATTATTTTTGGCCGTCAAAAACTGACTGGAAAGGAAGAAAATACGGATGAGATTTACAGATACACATGCCCATATCTATTCGGACAAATACAATACTGATAGGGATGAAGTGATTAGAAAATCCTTGGAAAACGGGGTTCAAAAAATCTATATGCCAAATGTCGATGTGGATTCCATCGATGCGATGTTGGAAGCGGAGCTGAAAAATCCGGGTGTCTGTATTCCCATGATGGGATTACATCCCTGCGATGTCAACAAGGAGTTTGAAAAGCAGCTTTACATCATGGAGGAGTGGATCGGCAAAAGGGAGTTTGCGGGGATTGGCGAAACAGGACTCGACTTGTATTGGGACAAGACATTTTTTGAGCAGCAAAAAGAGTCACTGAGAATACAGATCCAATGGGCAAAGAAGAAGAAGTGGCCGATTATATTGCACTGCAGGGAATCTATGGACGAAACTATCGCCATTATTAAGGAGGAGAAATCGGAGGATTTGAAAGGGATATTCCATTGTTTCACCGGATCAGTGGAGCAGGCCAAGGAAATCATTGAGTTGGGCTTTTTGCTTGGGATAGGTGGGGTTTCAACTTACAAGAATGGAGGATTGGATAAGGTATTGCCGGAGATTGGTTTGGAACATTTGGTTTTGGAAACAGATGGACCTTACCTCGCACCGATACCGCATCGTGGCAAAAGAAATTCCCCGGAATATATCCCATTGATTGCACAGCGGGTCGGAGACTTGACTATGCGTACTTTGGAACAGGTTTCGGCAGTTACTGAAGAAAATTCAAGAAAAGTATTTCATCATTTCCAGCTATGAATTATAAAATAATCAGGATCAATACAGCGGCCAAAAATGCGGTGCATTCTTCTGTCCTCATTATCTATACGGGAGGGACTTTGGGAATGGCATATGATGAATCAGGCGCATTGGTCCCCTTCAACTTTGGGCAGATCATGGAGAAGGTTCCTGCCCTGACCAATATGAACATAGCAATTACCGTCATTTCCTTTCCTGAACCGATTGATTCCTCCAATATCAACATGAAGCATTGGTTTGATATGGCGTACATCATTTATGAAAATTATGACAGCTATGATGGTTTTGTGATTTTGCATGGGACAGATACCATGGCTTATTCTGCCTCTATGATGAGCTATATGCTGAATGGATTGAGTAAGCCGGTGGTTTTTACCGGGGCGCAGTTGCCGATCTCTGCGATGAGGTCTGATGCCAGGGAAAACCTGATGACCGCCTTGGAGATAGCTACGGCCAAATCAAAAGGGAAACCTGTAGTACCTGAGGTTTGCATTTTTTTCAACCATATGTTGTTGCGTGGCAATAGGTCAAAAAAGGTACAAAGCGTCCATTTTGATGCCTATGAGTCCGAAAATTACCCTGCCTTGGCTGAAGCAGGAATTATTATAGATTATAATTTCGCTGCCATCAGAACCTATGAAGAAACCAAGAAATTGAAGTTTTTCAATAAGCTGGACAACAATGTGATCATCGTCAAGCTGTTTCCGGGCATCACTGCTGAAGTATTGGATTCGTGTTTTAGCATCAAAGGACTGAGGGGAGTAATATTGGAAACCTATGGATCGGGCAATAGTCCTAGCGAGAAGTGGTTTATTGATTCGTTAGAAAAAGCGGTTAAAAAGGGAATCATTATCCTCAATGTCTCCCAATGTAACGGAGGTAGGGTGATTCAGGGAAGGTACCATACCAGCAAGGATTTGAAAAGAATCGGCGTATTGAGTGGGAGCGATATCACCACCGAGGCAGCTGTTACCAAGATGATGTTTCTTTTGGGCAATGAAACCGATGATGCAGAAATCAAAAGAAAGCTGATCCTTCCTATTGCCGGGGAAATGTCACCTCCAAATTAAGGGGTAATGGCTTGCAAAAACCCAAGTAAGATCAATCCAAGTGGTTGAAGTTCCAAATCCCGCAACTTCTGTCTTCTGTCTGGCAAAAAAATGAAGACTCGATACTTGTCAAGATTGGAGGTTATTTTTCTGGATATGTTTGGATAGCCTCCGATTAATTTATTTCTTTGCACTCCGATTCAGAAAAGGATCAAACTAGAGAGGTGTCCGAGTGGTTGAAGGAGCACGCCTGGAAAGTGTGTATACCTCTAAAGGGTATCGAGGGTTCGAATCCCTTCCTCTCTGCATCAAACATTAAAAAGCAGGTAGCGATACCTGCTTTTTTTATTTAATTTTTTTTCATCTCCAAAACCAAGCTTCAATCAATTCCCATAAATATCCTTTCCCATCGGATTCTGTCCAGACCTGTGGCTTCCACATTTTTTGAAAACAAAACCATTACAGGTTTGCCCACAATATGGTCTTCCGGTGCGAATCCCCAATACCTCGAATCGATGGAATTGTCCCGACTGTCTCCCATCATAAAATAATAGTCCTGTTGGAAGGTGTATTGCGCTATGGTCTTTCCTTTGATTTTTAACTTGCCATTGGAAATGATCACTTCATCCTGACCTTCATATTTCTCAATCAGTTCTCCATAGAAGTTTAGTGTGGAATCATTGATGACAATGCGCATTCCTTTTTGGGGAACTGTCAAAGGGCCGTAGTTGTCAATCGTCCATGTATTGGCCATAGATGAAGGAAACAATTCTAAACCTGAGGGGGTATCGGAAGCGAGGTTTAGAGAAACCTTAAAAGGAGCGGATTCCATTTTTTCCAACTGTTCAGCAGTCAGCAATAGGCTGTATAAGGGTGTGTTTTCTTTTGTATAACCGAGGAACCAATAGTCTTCACTGTCCAAGCCGAAGGCTGCCATGTGATGGGACTGAAGGGGGTATTCTGCCAACAATTCGTACCGAAACTTCATTCCCGGAGGATTGGGCATTGGTTTGCCGTTGACAAAGACCTGCTTGTCCCTGATTTCAATCACATCGCCGGAAACAGCCATACAGCGCTTGACCAAATAAGTCATGAGGTCCATCGGCCTTTCGGTGGGATCTAGTAGGTCTTTTGGTGCATTGAAGACCACAGTTTCCCCTCTTTCTACCTGTCTCATGCCCGGAAGGCGAAATGCGGGCAGATGGATCCAATCTAGGTAAGAAGGAATCTCTGTCCCCCATATTTTCTGATGTGTCAAGGGGACCTGCAAAGGCGTGGTAGGCGTTCTTGGGCCGTAATGGACTTTACTCACGAGGATATAATCTCCGACCAAGAGAGAATTCTCCATGGAGCTCGTCGGAATCACAAAAGCTTCCGCCAATGACCAACGAAACAATGTAGCGAAAATGACTGCAAAGACCAGGGCATTTCGCCACTCTTTAAGGATTGGTTTTTTTTCTGTCGTAGTTTGTTTCATTGGTAGAAAAGAAAAATTGTTAAATGATTTGTCAAAGGATAAAAATAGGAAGAGCAAAATTCAGAAACTACTCTGAAACAATGATTTAAGGCATTTTAACAATTGGATTACCATTGATAATTGGGTTCTGAAAAAATCAAAATCAACTTTCCCATTTGGTTCCAAAAGAGTTTCACGCGATTTTATCTTATAGTTCCACAATCGCTTTGATCACCCCATTCTCAGGATTTAGGAAAGATTCAAATTTTTCCGGAAGATCCTGAAAAGGTACCCTATGGGTCACCCAAGGTCCGGTGTCTAGAATACCTTTCTCCACTAGGCTAATAATCTCATCAAAATCTCTCCCGAGTGAATTCCTGCTTGCCATCAGGGTGATTTCTTTCCTATGAAATAGCGGATCAAAAAATGTAAAGTCACCCTGGTACAATCCGATGAATACGATTTTGCCTCCAAAAGCCACATAGTCAAAGGTGCTTTTCATGGATAACGGATTGCCTGTGGCATCCAATACCACGGTCGGTAAGTCGCCATCAAAGACTTTTCTCAGGTCTTCAATGACTTGGTCTGATTTGGCATGGACCAGTCCATCGACTTTCAGGTTGGTTTTACAGAAGTCAAGCCTTTCCTGATTGATGTCCATCACAGCTACTTTTGCCTTGCTGATTTTAGCAAATTGGAGGGTAGCGAGGCCTATTGGCCCCGCACCGATCACCAAAATTTTATCCTCTTTGCTGACATCTGCCCTTTTGATGGCATGGAAACCAATACTCAAAGTTTCGATCAATGCAAGTTGTTCATAGCTGAGCGTCTCAGACTTGTGGAGGTATTTTGCAGGCAATGTGATGAATTCTCTCATGCCTCCATCTTCATGTACACCAAACACGGAGATGTTTTCCCCGCAGTTGGTTTTGCCACGTCGGACTGCCTGATCCTGATTGCTGTTGAAATAGGGTTCCACCGCACATTTGTCTCCGACTTTCAAATCGGTAACATCGGCTCCGATTTCTAGGATCTCAACGCCAAGTTCATGCCCCAAAATCCTAGGATAGGTAAAAAAAGGTTGCTTCCCTCGAAATGCATGCAAGTCCGTTCCGCAAATCCCAATCCGATGAACTTTCAAAAGGACTTCACCGGCTTTGAGTTCAGAATTTAAGGGAACTTGAATTCTCTCCAGATGTCCAGGTTCTTTCAAAATTATTGCATTCATTTCTATGAGATTGTCCATCGAGAAAAAAGAGGGTTTTTGTATTATTTTTTTGTCAAAGTTCAATGTCTGCTATTCCTGAAAAAGCAAGGGAGCAAATGTATAAAGGTCATTCCTCCAAACCGGCCAAGTGTGCCCTCCCGGATATTCCCGATAAGCGTATTTGATCCCCAGCTCGTCAAATTTTGACATCATTACTTTACAGTTTTCATAAGCGATATCTTCTTTTCCTCCCATTTTGAGCAAAAATTGGATAAATAACCATCGAGGAAAAGAGAAAAATAGAAAGAATCGAAAGTTTTTTCATTTTAGATTTCCTGAATTTGGGTTGGAAAATATTTTTTCAGATACCTTTCACAAGGTATTTGGGTGAAGTGGGAATGCTAATGGTTTGATATTTAATTTGGAGCAAAAGAAATATGTGTTTATCAATTTAGGGATTTCTTTGAATTTGAAAAATATTTGAAAATTAAGTGTTGGCCCTAAAACATAACTAATTGAAAAATTTGAGTTTGTGCAAGATTTTTGTTTTTGAATAAAATAAACCATATCCCCACCTTTAAAAATAAACCGATTAAAACAAAAAGAACATTGTAGTTTTTTATATCAAAATTTCGAGAACCCATCATTTGGAATTAATTCGCTTAAATCACCTGATCTATCCGCTTAATTCCAATCTAAGTCCTTTTATATAAATTT
>NZ_CDSBKL010000154.1:0-9013 GCF_977115555.1 Aquiflexum sp. | reverse complement strand
TTGCCAATTGTTAAAAATAAAGATTAAAGCTGCGGACAATCAGTCCAAAGTCGACAGACCATAGCCACTACAATTGTACTTCACTCCGAGTTTTAATTGGTTAGTGTAAAAGCTTTCACAAGTTGGGGATTTTTGAATTCCGAAGGATGGAGACTGCCCACTGAAAACTGCCCACTGATTCCTCCGAATCTCATTTCTTTTGCAAATCCTCATCTTCCTCAGGCACATAAAGATCCCCATCCACTTTGATTTTGGTCAGGAAAAAAACCTCCTTCGTTTCTTCTTTGTTTTCTGAATTCAGGTACCTTATTTTCTGTTTGCCAGTCAACAGAAAATAATTGTCCATCCAATGAGTGAGAGATAGACTGCCCTCTTGGGTTTCTCGGAGACGTTCTTCTTCATTCATCAATTCCACGTCGAAGGATTGGTTTTGAAAAATCACCTCTCCGTTTTTCACATAACTCATGTACATCTTGATACCATCAAGGTACATGTAGTGGATTTTTTCTCCATCGAAACTTACTTCTCCATATTTACTCGGGATAAATGTTGACTTGTTGAGAAGGTCGAGAGCACTGTCCCAAATCACTTCACCTGACCTATTTAAGAATAGGAAGTAGGAAGAAACAAACTCGTATTCTCCCTGGTCTTGCCAGGCATATGAGTTGCCATACCTTGAGCCTGGAAAGCTGTTAGCATATCGGCCATTCCCAAAGCCGGTCTGATCCATCATCAGCCTGTTGGCACTGTAACGATAAGCTTCATTGGCATATGCGCCGTCTCTGGGAATATAGCGGGGATTGGTAGCCAAAAAATGATCGCTGTAAACCAAATAACCTTGGTCGAGGGTAATTACTTCCCTAGCAGAAAACACAGGTTTGATAGAAGGTGTCTTTCCTTTGGCAAAGTATTTTTCCATCTCCTGAAGCTTTTTTTCTTTTTGCTTTTCTTTCATGTAATCAAAAAATCTCGGGAAGTCCTGTAGCGTAAGGTATTTGATTTTGTATTCCCCAAATTCATTGATATCGGCTAGGTAAATTCCTTGATAGGATTCTCTTTTTCGGTTTCCATAGGTGCCGAGGATGGCCTGTTGGTAATTTTGGATTGGGGTGAGAATGCCTTCTACCAATTCCAGGTCTGGGTTCTCAAGTTTTTCGATGACTACTTCCCTAATTTTATTCCCGTTATCGTCAAAAGTCAATAGCGAAATCTGCTTCATTTTGTATTTATCCCTGCGGCTTACCAATAAATCCAAGACCCCAAGCTCACTCTCTTTTTTGAGTTGGAGGATTTTTGTATCCTTAAAATATACACCCTGTATGGTGATGAGGTCGTTGTCAGCGATATCATATATCTGTACAATCGGCCTCAGATCGGCATTTCCCATGAAAATCGCACTCCTGTTGAGTACAAAAAACTCCTGAAGTTCCATGGCATAAATGTTGTCAAGAGGGATTTCTTTGGCCACTTCACTTTTTAGGTCTATTTCTATCAGGTACCTGTCCGAAGTAGCCCCGGTTCCCTTTTGCATCAGGATATAGAGAAAATCCTCTTCCAGGTCATAGCCTGTCAAGTCATAACCGTCCTTGATCCTGATTTCCTTGAAACTGTCTGAATTCAGGTTGTAATCAGTCAGAAAGTATTGAAGATTTCCCTTGAGATTCAAACCTTTGTCGGGCTGAACACGAAATGCGACCAAACCGGCCTGCTTGGGAATGACTATGAAATTTTCATCACCAAAGCTGCTCGGAACTTCAAACCGATCCACATACATCAGTTGTGAAAAGGCTGAAAAGGCCAAAGCCAAGGAAAAGAGCAGGGTAAATACCGGTTTTTTCATGAACCAAGTTTAAGAATATGGTCAAATTGGGATTTTTCTACAGGCATCGTAGAAAGCCTAGATTGTTTGAGCAAGGGAAGTGAAGACAACATGCTGTCAGATTTAATGTGCTCTAATGATACGGGATTTGATAATGTTTGGTAGGATTTTATTTTTATTGCCACCCAACCTTTGTCCTCGCCGTCTTTGTTGTCAGGAAATGCTTCTTGGGAGACCTTGGCTACACCCACGATTTCTTTGTTTTTGCCACTATGGTAAAACAGGACCAAGTCGCCGGACTTCATTTCCTTCAAGTAATTGCGGGCTTGGTAATTACGGATTCCATCCCATATATCCTCTCCTTTGGATAGAAGGTCTTCCCATCCATATTCGCTTGGTTCTGATTTGACTAGCCAGTAATTCATATTTGGGTTCCTTTTTGCAAATGTCAAGTTAAGGCTTAAGATTTTATTTTGAAACAATAATTGATGACATTTGTCTATCTCAGGAACAAACATTTTCAATATTTTGGACCAAAAAACAACCCTTCGCCTTCTCAAGCGCAGCATCCAACTGATGGAGTTGCATGATGAAAACTCTTTTAAGATCAGAAACTACCAATCTGCGCTGAACAACATCGACAGGAACGACATTTCCATCATTGATAAGTCAGTGGAACAGTTGCAAGCTGAGGCAGGGATGGGCAAAAGTATCGCCGAGTTTGTTTTTGCATTGGTCACCACCGGAACGCATCCCTATCTGGAAGACCTTTTGGCAAAAACCCCTTCGGGAATATTGGAGATTTTAGAAATCAAGGGTCTAGGGCCAAAGAAAGTAAAGGCGCTTTGGGAAGACCTCAACATCACTTCTACCCACGAATTGCTCGAAGCCTGTCAATCCGGTCAGGTAGCCAAAGCCAAAGGCTTTGGAGAAAAAACTCAGGAAAGCATCCTTCAATCCCTGCAGTTTCGTGAAGCCAATCAAGGCAAATGGCTTTATGCCGATATAGAAGAATTGGTGACAGCCTTGGGTGACCAAATCAAAGGATTAAATGGGGTAACGGAAGTAGTAACAGTGGGAGAGTTTGCCCGGAAATCAGAAATAATTGAAACGGTGGAATGGCTTATCGCCACTGAAAACCAAAGAGATACTTTATCCAAACTTTCCGGCTTGAAAAATCTGGAACAGGACCAAAAATCCTCAAGTCCATTCAAATGGAGAGGAAAGATGATTGAGCCGGAGGTAAATATGCTGATTCATTTTGCGAAGCCATCTCATTTTGTGGAAGAAAAAATTGTGAGAACCGGCACCAAAGCTCACTTGCTTTACCTTGAAGAAGGAGAAAAAACTTTGGTGGATGTTCTCCGCGAAAATGCACCATACATATCCGAGATCGAATTTTTTGAAAAAGCAGGCTTGCCGTGGATTCCGGAAGAATTGCGGGAAGGATATATCGAATTTGACCTAGCCAAAGCCGGAAAAATTCCCCAACTGCTGGAAGAAAAAGACCTGAAAGGGATTTTGCACAACCACTCTACATACAGTGACGGCAAACATACTTTGCGGCAAATGGCCGAATATTGCAAGGAATTGGGATATCAATACCTCGGAATATCAGACCATAGCCGCACTGCGTTTTACGCCGGAGGCCTGGAAATAGAAAAAGTCCAAAAACAACATCAGGAAATCGATCAACTGAACAAAGAACTTGCACCATTCATAATTTTCAAAGGAATAGAAAGCGATATCCTGACTGATGGAAGTCTTGATTATCCAAATGAGGTCTTGGCAAGCTTTGACTTTATCGTTTCTTCCATTCACTCCAACTTGGGAATGGATAGGAAAAAGGCGACTACAAGATTGCTGAATGCTGTCATGAATCCTTACACGACCATCTTGGGTCATCCCACAGGAAGGTTATTGTTGAGAAGGGAAGGATATCCGATCGACCATAAAGCGATTATTGATGCCTGCGCAGTCCACAATGTGGTGATCGAAATCAATGCCAATCCATGGAGATTGGACTTGGATTGGAGATGGGTAGACTATGCCATGGACAAGGGAGTGAAGCTCTCCATCAACCCTGATGCCCATGAAATGGAAGGCTATGCGGATATGAAATATGGAGTGATTGCAGGTAGGAAAGGCGGATTGACCAAAGACATGACCTTCAATGCCATGTCAGCAGATGAAATTGGGAAATATTTTCAGGACAGAAAAAGTAAAATCAAAAAAGGATGAAGTGGTTTGATAAGGATGAAAATCTGCTTTTGCAGCGATCTTTTATTTTTGGCGTGGCTGGCATTGTGATTTGTTTGGTTCCTCTTTTCAATGGGTACTTTCACTTTTTGAATGCACCTATGGGACCCCTCAACGGGGTAGGTTTGTTTTTGCAGTTTTTCGGTTTGAGTATTGCCATTATGGTCTTGAGAAAAAGAAAAATCTCTGAACAGGCCAAGGACAAAGCCAAAAAGATGATCTTGGTGCTAGGTGTCGCTTTGGTATTCTTTTTTATGGTGATTTGAGAGTTTAACAGTCCATAGTCCACGGTAGCTTCTTTCATAATCAACACGAGACTTTCTATAAATGTGGATATTTTGGAAATAGAATATCATAAACCTGTAATCAATGAAATTTTTGAAAAGCCATTTATTTTTGGGAGTCATGATTTTGTTTTTTTCATGTAATGAAAAAGAATTCTCTTGGCAAGAAGGTGATATCCTCTTTCAGGATGGGGATTGCGGGGATTTTTGCGAAGCCATCAGGAAAGTGACCGAGGGATATGAGGGTAAAGAATTTTCTCACAATGGCTTGCTGATGCAGAAAAATGGAGACTGGTTTGTGCTTGAAGCTATTGGAAAAGGAGTAAGCAAAACTCCTTTACAGGAATTTCTCAATAGACACCTCGATGATAATGGAAAACCAAAAGTAATGGTCGGAAGATTGAAAAACGAATACAGAGATTTGATTCCGACCGCCATTTCCGAAGCTCAAAAACAACTCGGCAAACCTTATGATTCGGCATTTGATTTTGACAATGAGGCGTACTACTGTTCCGAATTGATTCACTTTGCCTTCAAAGCTGCAAACAGCGGGGATGACCTTTTTCATCCCAAGCCTATGACGTACAATGATCCCGATACCGGAAAGCTTTTTCCCATTTGGGAAAAGTATTTCAATGACTTGGGAATTCCTGTTCCCGAAGGAAAACCCGGATTGAATCCGGGCGGGATGTCTTTGGAACCTGTTTTGGATATGATGGAAATCCAGCAAAATTGATTTATTTTTAATCCCAACGATCAATCCAAACTTTTAACGCCATGACTGAACTGCTCAAAAAGCTCAATTACAAAGAAGGGATGAAAGTCTTTGTGGCAAACTTCCCGGAGGAATTTAAACCTGTTATAGAAGAATGGGAAAGCCATGGTATAGTTGTCAAAGGAAGTCCTGCAGAAGCCAATTTTTTTCTTTTATTTGTTCAGACTGAAAATGAAATTTCAGCCAATTTGGAAGCTGTCAAAAACTTCATCCAAAAAGATGAAGTGCTTTGGATGGCCTATCCCAAAGGTAGTTCCAAGAAATATAAAGCATTGATCAACCGGGATTCCGGCTGGGATATTTTAGGGGCAAACGGTTTTGAGCCGGTGAGGCAAGTTGCGATTGATGAGAATTGGTCCGCTTTAAGGTTTCGGAAAGTTGAATTTATCAAAGTGATGACCAGGAAAAACAGGTTGAGTTAAAGCTGATACTTATCCTACTCCCTCGCCTTCTCCAACGCCTTGGTAGTAGTATAATACTTCACAATCATATTGGGAACTTCCCATTCAGGCATTTTTCCTGATTCAAAATACTCCAAAAACTTCTCTGTCACTTGTCCAAAATGAGCTTCATGCCCGATGTGGTAGCTGTCAGGAATGACAATCATGTATTCACCGTTTTTTTGTTTTTGGAGCCCAAGACCCGGGTATTTGGCTTGGAGGGTAGTTGATATGGCATTTTCCAGATCCTGGCTTTGACCTTCCAATAGTTCCACATACAAAGTCGGCTTGAAGTTTTCTTCCTTTCCCTGACGGATGACCAGATTAGCTTTGGTGCCCCGCATCATGCTGTAATGTGTATCCCCAGCGCCCTCAGGAGCCTCAAAATTCCATATGACACTGACTTTTGCATGTTTTCCCTTCAGGGTATAATTCATTTCTCCATTGCAAAACACCTCCAGATTTCCTTCTTTGAGGTTCTTTTGCAAAAACTCCGGAAACGCGGTTTTGCCAGTGACTTTACTGAATTCATCCAAAGTCAGAGAAGTGGGCCACCTTTTAGCATCCAGCATTTGAACATCTGTAGTATCCAAAATGACCTCAGGAAAAGCTTCCCATTGGATCAGATCCACCAAGTGCGTTGTCACATCGACGATGCCTTCCCCTTCTTTGTTCACATCAAAAAACCAGTCAGGTCTTACCAAGGGATTGCCGGAAACATACTTGAAAAAGTGGTGGACGCTTTCTTTGGTAATGGCCGGATTTTCCAGGTTGCCGTTTTCCAATTCTCCAAATACTTCAGGCAACATGGAGAGCTCACGCTGAAGCAATGAGGCGATCTCAAACCGCTCTGTCATAATATCAAATAGGAGCAGGTCTTTTTTGGAAGCTTCAGCAAAAGCATTAACCAATTTTTTGAAACCTTCCTGATTGATCACCAAAGGCTTGTCAGCATATACATGGATACCATTGGCAATGGCTGAGCTGATGTAGTCGATTTTTTGGTCATTCTTTCCTGCTACGACCATGACATTTCCCGGTTTTTTGGCAATCATTTTCTCCAAAAAACCATCGCCTTTTTCCACTTCTATATTCCAGGCGGTGGGAGATTCCTGGCGTGAATTGTATCCTGTAATCCTTTTGATATAATCATCCAATTCTGCACCTGCAGGAGCAAATACATACACCGTTGAATCAACCTGTGGGTACATCGTCTTGTGAATCAAACCCGCGTGAAAATGCCCCGGATCCAGGCTCATGATGGTCACTTTGTCCTTATTTGGCTCTTTCATGACATTTTCTTTTGGGGAATTACAGGACAGAAAGCATGCGGAAAAAACGATACCTAAGATAAAATAGGAAGTAATTTTCATCTGCTTATATTTTTACAAAATCAGTTCCATAAGGAGCACGTTGCGGCCTGCTTAAGTGGGAATTGGCTTCATCGTCATTGACAAATCTTTCAGCTTTGGGATCCCATTCCAGTTTCCTTCCTACTTTCATGGCGACATGGCTCACTAAGCAAACCGAGCAGGCACGGTGTCCGATCTCAGCAGGCGAAAGCGGTTGCTTTCCGGATTGGATACAATCCAGCCAATTGCCGTGGTGTTCTTCACTTTCATATAGGTGGATTTCTTCGGGGCCGATTACGGATTGGAGAATTTTAGGATCCGATGCATCCAAAGCTTTGGCATTGTTTCCCTGTGCTACCGGATCACTTGCGGATGCGGTATAATTCCCTCTCGATACCCAAATCCAACCCTCCGAACCTTCATATCGGATTCCGTTGGGATAGCCGCCGCTAGTGAGCATCATGATGCCATTGTCGTATTCAGCCTTGACCATAAAGTCGCCATGGACATTCCACAATCCGGATCGTGGAAATTCAGCGACGGCTTCGATAAACCTTGGTCCTGTGAGTTCGGTATCCATGCCCCACGCAGCAGAATCAAAGTGGTGCTGCCCCCATCCAGTGATCATTCCTGCTCCATAGTTTTCAAGCCTAAGCCATCCCGGCCGGCTGTAATCGTGTTGGGGATGGACGCCGATTTCTGTATAAGGTACTTCCGGTGTGGAACCTAACCACATTTCAAAATTCAGATTTTTTGGTATGGGCATAGAAGGTGCCTCGGGACCCGCAGGATCGCCCGGCAAGCCGATTCTGACAGTATGAATTTTACCTATTCTTCCGTTTCTGACCAATTCAGCAGCCCTTCTGAATTGAAAACTGGAGCGCTGCTGAGTACCAAGCTGAAGGATGACCCCGGTTTTGTTGACTGTTTCTACCAACTGTCGGCCTTCCTTGATTGTCAGGGAAGTTGGTTTTTGGAGGTAAACGTGTTTGCCTGCCAATGCTGCTTCCATGGCAGGTTGGGAGTGCCAATGGTCCGGAGTGCTGATGATGACCGCATCAATGTCTTTGTCCTGTAGCATCTCATGGTAATCTGCATACTGCTTCACGTCAAGATAAGGTTTGCCCATCTTTTCGGTGTAATACTGTTCGATCAGTTCTTTTCCTTCGCGCATCCGCTTGCTGTCCACATCAGAAACTGCCACTATCCTGGCCACATCATGTTGCCATGTACCCGGAAGGTCATGCTCTCGGGCGATCCTGCCACAACCGATCTGACCAATATTGATTTTGTTGCTTGGGGCATTTTTTCCAAAAACCGAGGATGGGACGATCGTAGGAAATCCGATGATTGCTGAGGCCATGGCGCTGTTCTTAATAAAGTTTCTTCTTTTCATAATCTGCTTGGGTGATAGATTTAGAGTCGGTTTTTTGAGAAGGTTTTCCAATATTCTTCTGCTTCCGTAGCAGTCAAATTCCCGTCAAAGACGACCATTCTGTAATGAAGCGTGTATTTTTTGCCGGGAAGGATTTCCCAGGATTCATGACGGATGGGACAAAATTCAATGAAGACATTTTCTTTTCCTTCATTGGAATCTTCCGGCCAAACCCGCATCGGTTCGGGGTGAGACCTGTTGTCAGGATGGCTGAGAAAAAGGATACCACTTTGGCCTGAAGGCGCTGAACTTTCCCCTGCCACGATCAGCCATTTGGCAAACGTCCCATCTGCAGATTTTCTGTCATTTCCTTCGGAAGTCAATATGGTGCTATTGGTATGGTCCCATTTCTCGGTAGCACGAAAACCAATACCGCCACCGTATCGATAGGCCTCTAACATCACACTTGATTTCAAAGGAGTGGAGATAGTTGAGGTATAATCTACCAGATATCTGTCTCCTTCTTGTTTCCAAACCCGAATGGTTAGATTCTCCTCCAAGGCAAGTTGTGGCCCTTTTGCTGCCAATAAGTCAATGTGGTTTTGTCTGACTACCAATTCACAATATTCGGCAGTTGTTTTTTTGGAAATTACTTTTTCAAAATCCACCCGGCCTTTGCCATCTCCAAGGTTCCAAAAATCAACTTCCC
>NZ_CDSBKL010000153.1:0-9163 GCF_977115555.1 Aquiflexum sp. | reverse complement strand
ATGATGTGGTGCACAACATATCAGAAAGAGCCATGGGAATCGAAATGACTAATTAAAATAACTACATAATGATTGATTGGAAATTAAATCAATTTGACATTCGTACCAGGTATAAACAATTAACCCAATAACCATTTAACCATTCCCCAACTATTTTGTCATCGCTTCCAAGATATCGTGCTTGGTGACAATGTGGATCTGATGGTTATCATCACGCACCAAGACTGCCTTTTCCTTATCCAACATAGAGCTCAGCACGTCCAAGGTGCTGTCTAATGCCACAAACTTCATGGAAGCTTCCATCACATCCGCCACTGTGGCATCTTTCAATTCGGGGTTTTCTATTATTTTGGAGAGTAGTTTGCTATCTGTCAAAGAACCTACTACATGACCATCTTCCAAAACCGGGATTTGGGATACACTTTTCCCATTCATCAGGTGGATAGCATCTTTTACTTTGTCATTTTTGTGGGATACTACTAATTGGTAACTCCCATTTCTAGAACCGATGATATCTCTTGCGGTTCCAAAGGTTTTGTTTTCAAGAAAACCATGGTTTCGCATCCAATCGTCATTGTAGATTTTGCCGAGATACCTCGTCCCATGGTCAGGAAGGATGATTACCATGCGGTCTCCCTCTTTAAGGTTTTCTTTGGCATATTCCAAAGCCCCATGTACTGCAGACCCACAAGACCAGCCAACAAACAAACCTTCTTCTCTAGAAAGCCTTCTTGTCATGACAGCTGCGTCTTTATCAGTTACTTTGATGAAGTGGTCGATCAGAGAAAAATCAACATTTTTGGGTAAAATATCCTCTCCGATTCCTTCTGTCAGATATGGATAGATTTCATTTTCATCGAAGATCCCTGTTTCTTTATATTTTTTGAATACGGAACCATAAGTATCAATTCCCACAGTCACAATATCCGGATTTTGTTCCTTGAGATACTTGGCAGTGCCACACATAGATCCGCCTGTACCTACCCCGGCCGCATAATGGGTAATTTTCCCTTCGGTATCACGCCAGATTTCAGGACCGGTAGTCTCGTAATGTGCCAGTGAATTGGATAGGTTATCGTATTGGTTTGGGTAAAAAGAATTGGGGATATCCTGATTCAGTTTTTTGGCTACAGAATAATAAGATCTTGGATCATCAGGTGTTACATTGGTCGGACATACGATCACTTCAGCACCTACTGCTTTAAGAATATCAATCTTCTCTTTGGATTGTTTGTCGGCCATTGTAAAAATACACCTGTAGCCCTTAGCAATGGCTGCAAGTGCCAAACCCATTCCTGTATTGCCGCTTGTTCCTTCTATGATTGTTCCACCCGGCTTTAAAAATCCCGCTTCTTCCGCATCTTCGACCATCTTGATGGCCATACGGTCTTTCATTGAATTTCCGGGGTTAAAATATTCTACTTTGACGAGAATCTCTCCTTTGATGCCTTTGTTCAGTTTGTTCAACCGGACCATCGGGGTATTTCCGATGGTTTCAATAATGGAATTGTAAATCATAAACTTTGGGTTATAAAGCCCGAATTTACGAATATTTTTAAACCTCAGCGATTTCTGAGGGGAGTATCCAAATAATATTTCGAAAAGGTTATTTGTAAATCAAGAGACTTTGGCCACAGACTCGACCTGTACAGCATATTCATCGACCAAGGCCACAGCTCCATGAATTGCGGTTTCATCAAGATCAGAAATCAGAATTTTCAGATTTTGGCTGACAGAGGGATATTTGAATGTAGCAATGGTGGCCAACATACTTTCCTGAAAATAAGGGTATGCTTTTCTGATCGATCCGCCCAAAACAATTGCTTGGGGAGCCAAGGTATAAAGGATGTTTTTGATCAATTCACCAAGGTGATGTCCAAACTCAGCATAAGCTTTGATTGCCTCAGGGTCACCTTCTTTAGCTTTTTTTGACAATGTCTTGGCTTTGGAACCATACTTGGCATTGAAAAATTTGCTGCTGCAATAGAACTCAAAATCCTGATCGAGATAAGGAGCAGAACACCATTCGCCTGCCGCACAGTTAAACCCACAGTACAAATGACCATTTGCAATGATCCCGGCCCCAAGACCAGTTCCTAAGGTAATACCTACGACATGCTTGTAAACACTTGCGGCCCCAAACTTATACTCGCCAAGAGCAAAACAATTGGCATCATTGTTTATGTACACAGGCTTCGAAAATCTTTCTTCCAAAAATTCTCTCAGATGGACCCTTCTGAATGAAGGTATGTTTTCTAAGTTGAGCACCAATCCCAAATCAGTATCTATCAAACCGGGAATCCCTATTCCGATGGCGTAGAAATCATGATGGCTGTATGAAGAAATCAATCCTGCTATGGTTTCCAGGATAAATTCCTGACTCTCTTGTGAGGGGGTAGCAATGGTGCGGATATCTATCAATTCAGAACCAACAAGAACTCCTGCTTTGATATTGGTACCTCCAATGTCAAGTCCAAGAATAGGTTTTTCGGTTTTCAGCATAGGTCTAAGGTTTTTAAGCTTTAAACAGAAAAAGAAGAATGAATTTTCATTCTCCTTTTCCCAAAAATTTTTGTTTCGGGCCGGTTAATTCAGCATCCCTTCTATTGACTTCTCAAGCTCCCGGGCGTGTGCCAAAAACTCTTCCACATTCATGTCTTTGAAAAAGATCAGGCCATGACTAGACCTTACTTTGGCACTTTCATGAAGGTAAAAATAATTTTTACCCAAAAGTAACTGAATATCGTCTAGTTGTCCAACCCATGTGCGCTTGGCAACGGTAGAAAATTTACCATTGTGCGAATAACTTGGAAATGAAGCATTCACTTGGCTAAGGTAACAGTTAGAGAATGAATCCTCCATCACTGACATGTCTCCCAAGGAAACAGGGACGATAACATTGGCCTCATGAGGCTCAAATTTAAACCAAACGTTTCTATATCCGATAATCCTCAACTTACTCAAGTCTTTTTCTTCTCCCCACTGTCTGACGGCCTCAGCCGTGGCCTGCAATACTTTGTAGTGGGTATCCGGTCCGGATCCTTCAGGATCAAGTGTCAAACTTATTTTGGTTGGATTGACTTTTTTGAATAATTCCACGATCGGAACCACATCTCTTTTTTTATCAGGCTGTTCTGTGAAAATATCTCCGGTATAAAACCCTAACCTTAAATGATGGACATTTTTAACCTGAACACCAAAATGTGCCCACACCAATTCTTCCTCAAACTCCCGAATCATCCCTTTAATTTTTTGGATTTTGGATGGGTTCTTTTCCCCATCATAAGAATTTCGAAGGATACTGATGATGTCATTGATGGTTTCTCTCAACTTACTTGCTGATTTGACTTCAAAGACATCAACCACAGCGCGGACGACCCTATGGCAAAGTCCTCTGATTCTTTCATCCAAATCTTCGGAAGCAACATTGGTAAGAAAATGATAGACATCTTTGTCTGTCTTCAACTTATATCCAACTTCAAAAAAGTCTTCAAATTTGACCATTTGAATTTTTCCCTCATTCAATAATTTCTTTGTATGAAGAAGCGTGTCAATCACAAAAGTATTGGCCACAGCTGTAAAGCCTGAAGTCAAAACCGAGAAATGTGCCTCATTGCTGTTTTCATGCAATTGATTGGTGATGTGGGGCAAAATTCCCAAAGAAATATCATCATGGTGAGGTCCTGTATGCAAGAGAACTTCATTTTTTTCTTTGGTAGTACCTCTTTTCAATTTGGCAATTGTACTTTCCATCACCTGATTGACTGTTTCCTCAGACAATCCCGGAATCATTGCGGTGTATTTGTCAGCTTTTAAGTCCTCCATCTTGAGACGGTGACCGTATTTCTTTATCCTTTTACAAAGGTCAATGATTGACCTTTCGGTTTTTTCCCAAGTCCATTCACCCTGACGGTAGTACGCATCAACCGAGTCTGTCAACCTTACCGCAGCTCCTTTGGTAAGGTAGAAGCGTCCGTTTTTCAGTTTTTGCAAAACTGTCGCCGGATAAACATTGTCTAAAGGTGTCTCCAATGAATCTTTTACAATCTGTGCTTTGGCCTCTCCCGCTGCGATGATGATTCCTACAGCATTTGGATTGTACACTATGGTGTCCAAACCGATCGTGATCACCAATCTATTGGCAGAGACTTCTATCCCTCCCAAATCTCCGGCTGCCACTGCTTGGGTTTCAAAGTTGGTTTCAGTCAATCTTGTTGTGGAAAAAAGATGCGATCCACGGGTATTGAATGCGATGTGTCCGTCAGGGCCTATTCCTCCCAAAAAGAACCCTATTCCGCCGGCATCTCTGATTTTTTGCTCATATTGACCGCACCAATGGTCAATTTTATAGATCGACTCCTGTTGGATTTTCTCTAAGTTATTGACAGGATCTCTGAACCTTAGCGAAAGGTCCACCTTCAGGTCAGGGAAAACTTCTTTGAAGTGTTTCCCTCCTGCCAAGGGAATTTCGTCAGAATTGATCAGGATGGCCTTTTCTTTACTCAGTCCAAATCCTTCCAAGTAAAATTTATTTACATAGTCAAAAAAACTGTTTTTTTGTTTTGAAGAAATCGGATAAAACTCATCGATCTGTACAAAGGTCAAATCCTTCAAATAAGGTTTTTTGACTGCTCCAAGTCCATATTTTTCCCTAGTCTCTTTTCCTTTTTTAGTATCCCAATTCTCCAAGAGATATTGAGTCCATTTGATGAAATACTCAGGAGTTTTGCCCGTCGGCAAACTGATGACTCCCTGAGGATTTTCAGAAACCCATTCCAAAAACCGGCAGGCAGTGATCAGACCGAGTTTTGGAAAATTATCAACCATGAGGTAAGGGATCAGGGTAGTGATTTTTTCAACACCTGATTCTCTTTGGAAAGCTTTTTCTACTTCTGAAAGTGGATAATTGCTAAGCATAGGACTGTTTTTTTGATTCAGACTTTTTAGAAATAATTGACAATTCGAGTCGCGCTTAATGTTTGCTGCCCTAGGGCAACAAACCGATTTAAATTTGGCTTTAACCCCAACTTAAAGAAGAAATGAGCTTCTTGACTTTGATTACCTTTTGCATTGAACTTTAAATAATAAAATTCCGCTAGCTATATTTCTATGCAAAAATAAAAAAACTTTTACTTAAAATCATATACTTTTATAAAATTTTTAAAAAAGATATTCAAATTTAGCTAAAATATATTTTTAGTAAATCCAATCTTGATTTTCAGTTGAAATTCTTTGATCACTTTGAATATCTCCACCAAAGTAACCATCTGCACTTTGGTCAGTTCGTCTATACTGACATGATTGGTCGGATTTTCATTGCTTTGAATAAGGTGTAATGATTGCTTCTCAAGCCTGAGACCCATCAGATAATAATAGGCATGGTAGATTTCTTTTGCTTCCCTTTCCGTAAACACTTTCCTCTCCTCCAAAATCCTGATCCGATCTCCAGTATTGGGCTCAAAAATCCTATACTTCAAAGCAAATAAACGGACCAGGTCCACAATTGGGGTCATGGTTTTTTTGATGTTGAAATATTTTTCTCCGTCTATTTTATAGGTTTTGATGTTTTTGAAAAAAGTCAGAGGCGGCTCAAACTGAAGCGCATTGGTTCCCATGTTAATAAAAAACTTTTCTGAAGGTTTTTCCAATTGTTGGTCCATGAATTTCTTTAAGTCCTCCAAAAGCCCAAACTCCCCATAAATAGGCCGACAATCAAAGAAAGTCGAATACTTCATGACAGTCTCAGGAGTAGATTCCTGAATCCAACTTTCATAATTCCGCTTCCAATGGGAAAGAGAATGGGTCCATTTTGGGTTTTTAGCCATAAATCCACCTTTACAAAACACAAAACCCACCTGATCCAAGGCAAAGGACACCCTTTCGGCAAAATCCAAAAAGTATTCCCTGACCATTTCCCTTTGCTCATTGGCCTTGTCCTCATAGATGATGGCATTGTCCTGATCGGTTTTGAGGGTTTGTTCACCCCGCCCTTCACTGCCAAGCACAAAAAACACAAACTTGGCAGGTGGTTCACCGATTTCCCTTATGGTGTTTTCGATGATCCGCAGTGCGATCGTATCTGCCACAGCGGTGATGATCTGATTGACAATCTGGGATTTAAGCCCCTTCTCGATCAGTTGGTGGATAATTTGAGGGACTTGCTGCCATTTTTCTTTCAACTCCTCCGTATCCATAGACTGCTTCACAGATTGGATAAATACAAAAGGACCCTGTGCCTGCTCAGAGAGGATTTTGTTACGGCTAATCCAACCAACAAAAGTTTCCTTGTTTTGAACCAAAAGATAGCGGGTCTTAGTCCTGAACATCATCAGGAGCGCTTCATATAAAAAAGCTGAATCCTGTATATAAACAATATTCCTATCCATGATTTCACCTACAGGGGTGCCAAAAGAAAGCTTATTGGCGATAATCCTGTCCCGGAGCGTGATATCAGTGACAAATCCAATAATTTCATTTGGAGAATCTCCTACAAAAAAACAGGAAATCTTGTCCCTAGCCATCAAGCGAGCCACTTCAAAAACAGGGGTTTGGGCAGGACACACAGATAAATTCCGGAAATGGAGGTCTCCGACTTTTTTGGTATAGATGTGGTCAATATTATTTTCAGCTGTGGTTATCATTCCTTCCCAAACTCTCCATGGTGAAAATAATTAAATTTCTTAATTTCGGCTATGATAATTATTGTAACAGGAGTTTCGGGAAGCGGAAAAACAACTTTGGGCACCCAATTGTCCAAAAAACTTAGGCTGCCTTTTTTTGATGCAGATGACTTTCATCCCAAAGCCAATGTGGAAAAGATGACACAGGGAATTCCCCTGACCGACCACGACCGACAGCCTTGGCTCGAGCACCTTGCTGACAATATAAAAGTATGGGAATCGTCTGGCGGCGGAATCCTTGCCTGTTCGGCCTTGCGTGAACACTATAGACAAATCCTCCAAGTAGTTCCTAATATAGTATGGCTGCACCTCATTGGAAGCAAAGATATTTTGACTGAAAGGCTTTCCTTACGGAAAGGCCATTACATGAATCCCGGCCTATTGGATTCCCAATTGGAGACTTGGGAGGAAGCCGAATATGGACATCGGATTGATATCTCAAAAACTCCTGAAGAAATGGTTGCGGAAATTCTGAAAATAGAAGAAATCAAGATGCCTTCACTTCACTTTGGCGTCATAGGCATGGGAGTAATGGGCAAAAGCCTAGCCCTCAACCTTGCTGACAACGGAATCCCGACGGCAGTGTACAACAGACATGTCGAAGGAAAAGAGGAAAAAATCGCTTCCACATTTGCTGCTGAAAATTCGGATCTTCCACTTCTGAAAGGTTTTGATGGGTTAGAGGAATTTATTTCTTCCTTGGAAAAACCCAAGAAAATCCTCCTGATGATCCCTGCCGGCAATGCAATAGACATGCAGATCGCCCAATTGCTTCCGATGCTTGAGCCGGGAGACATCATCATTGACGGAGGAAATTCATTTTTTGAAGATTCGAAAAGACGTTTTGAAGAATTGGACGCCAAAGGTTTCCATTTTATTCCGATGGGAGTTTCAGGAGGAGAAGAAGGAGCAAGAAAAGGACCTTCCCTGATGCCGAGCGGGAATCAGGAAGCTTATGACTTGGTATCCCCTTACCTCAAAAAAATCGCCGCCAAAGACAATAACGGCGCGCCATGTGTCAGCTTTATCGGCAATTCGGGTGCGGGACATTTCATCAAAATGGTCCACAACAGCATCGAATACGGTGAAATGCAGACTTTGGCGGAAACTGTCCACCTGATGAAGTATGGACTCAAACTCTCTTATCCGGAAATTTCAAGAACACTGAAATCCTGGACCAATGAAGGTCTGAAAAGTTACCTGCTGGAAATCACCGCCGATATCCTGCTTGCCAAGGAAGGGAAAAACTTCCTGCTCGATCAGGTATTGGACAAAGCCGGACAAAAAGGAACAGGCTCTTGGTCATTGACCACAGCTTTGAAATACAATGTCGCTTACAGCCCGCTTTCGGAAGCTGTCACCGCTAGGATGCTGTCCGGCAACAAAGACGAACGGGAAGAAATGGCTACTTTTTTTGGTCATCGATTCGGAGCTTTTGGAGAAGACAAGGTCATTCTGATTGAGAAAATCAAAAACGCTTACGCCCTCACCCGCATCATCAACCACGAAGTAGGATTTGAATTGATGAATCAGGTCTCCCTGACAGAAAACTGGAACCTCAATATGAGTGAGATATCACGGATTTGGACCAATGGATGCATTATCCGTTCGACACTGATGGAAAACATGGTTGCTTTGTACAAGGAAAACAGTTCGCTGCTGAAAGCCAAACAGATGAAAACCAAGATCAAAGAACTCCGGTATGACCTTTCTTATATCGTTGGCTTGGGGCTACAGCACAATTATGCATTACCAACGATGTCAGCAGCCATAAATTATTATTATGGAAGGATCACTTCGGATTCTTCTGCAAATTTGATTCAAGCACAAAGGGATTACTTTGGTGCCCACACCTATCAGCGAAAAGACGATCCTAACGGACCCTTTCACCATTCGGACTGGAAAGGAAGTATCCCCAAAGGGGGAAGTATGGAGATTGGGTATTAGGGGGTTGGTCAAGGGTTATTGGGTTATTTGGTTAATGGGTCCAGACCATAGACCATAGTCGATAGTCAATGGCAAAGAACCTAAAACATGTAACCGATTCTTCAAAATGGTGAAAGCAGGAGTTAATATCCAAAAGTATCTTAATATCCACCAATATCTTTTTCTCATAAAACCATGAAAAACATCCTTAAATATTTTCTGACCCTTTGTTTGACCTTATTGGTATTCCTTCAGGTAAAAGCCCAGGAATATATCGTCACCAACGTCCATGTCATCGGTATGCAAAATGACAAGGTGCTCAAAGACCAGTTTATCCATATCAAGGGAGATAAGATTGTCGGTGTTTTTCCCAAAAAAGACCTAGGCAAGTTTGAGAAAATGGAAAAAATAGATGGAAAAGGAGCCTATGCTTTTCCTGGTTTGGCGGAAATGCATTCTCATATCCCTATCACTGAAACGGGCGATTTCTCCTACATGCAGGATGTCATGTGGCTTTACCTTGCCAATGGAATCCTCAATGTCCGCGGAATGATTGG
>NZ_CDSBKL010000152.1:0-9279 GCF_977115555.1 Aquiflexum sp. | reverse complement strand
AACGTCATCCTTAAGGAGGCACGACTGAAGGATCTCATTTTTTTTTGGTGAGACCTTTGCTTCACTCAGGGTGGCGCTCTCCAAATCTGTCAATGGTAAAGTAGAGAGAAATCTTTTGTCTGAATTGGCCTCATTAGACTTCTCCTTCCGTCGAAGTGACAAGGAAAGGTCTTTTGATAGTTTCAAATGCTATTTTTGGATTGAGTTCTTCACCTTTGCTTTTAATATCCATCAATATCCAATATCCATTAATATCTAAATCCTAATTCCCTTTTTATAGACCATAGCCGGTTTCAATTTCCCCTGTTGGTACGTGATATCTCGGTAGTCTGAAGTTTGGAAAAGCAGGATATCCGCCAATTTTCCAACCGCAATACTTCCCCTGTCAGATAATCCAAGTGCCGCTGCGGCCCGGCAAGTGATTCCTGTCAAAACTTCGGCATTACTGAGTTTTTCAAATGTCCCCAATACAGCTGCCTGCATCAATAGGTCACCCATTGGTGCAGAACCGGGATTCCAATCTGAGGCAATAGCCAAAGAAGCACCGGCATCCAAGAGTTTCCTTGCCGGAGCAAATGACATTCCCAAACCTATCGATGCTCCCGGCAAAGCCACTGTTATTGTATCAGAATTAGCGAGCAATGCTATTTCATTTTCTGTACTTGCTTCCAAATGATCAGCTGAAATGGCGTCATATGCCACCGCCACCGCCGAACCGCCAACATGGAATTGGTCGGCATGGACCGTGATATCGAACCCATAGTCTTTGGCTTTTTGGAAATAGTCTGCGATATCGTCGGGGCTGAAAGCTGAATCTTCAATAAAAGCATCGATCCTATTGCTGAGGTTTTCAGATTTCAAGATTGGGAACAATTCATTGCTGATTATTTCCAGGTATTGCTTTGCTGAACCCTCAAAATCCTTTGGACAGATATGGGCAGCAAGGCAAGTGGGTACTAAGTCTGCTGCAGTTTCCGAATTTGCCTTTTTGATGGCCTGTAGCATTTTGATTTCTTCAGCCACAGAAAGTCCATAGCCGCTTTTGATCTCGATGGTGGTGACGCCATCCGCCAAGTGACGGTTAGCCCTTTTGACGGTAAGTTTAACCAATTGTTCCAAAGCCGCTTTTCTTGTTTGAGTTACCGTATCCCAAATTCCACCCCCTGAGTTGGCGATCTCAAGGTAGGATTTTCCGGTATTGCGCATCGCGAAATCTTTGGCCCGGCTTCCGGCAAAACAGATATGCGTGTGGCAATCTACAAACCCAGGAAGCGCTACATAGTCGCCTTGCAAGGTTTCCATCTTGGCACCTATGGATTGGGCTTCGGGGTAAATATCCCAATAGCTTCCGATTTCATGGATCTTTTCATCCTTCAAAAATATCCCGGCTTCTGTGATGATTTCAAGTTGACTGTCTTGCAAAGGGCCTTTTGCCTCCAATCCACGCATGGTCAGGAGTTGTCGTATCGGGCCGATAAGGGTGTAGGTGGGCATTTTTTGGTTAATGGCTAATTGTTTATTTGATTAATTGTTTATTTGAATGGCATGGATTAAGTATCGGGTATTCAAAGACTGATTTTGAATTGGCCTTAACTTGTCACCTCGACGAAGGAGAGGTCTTTTTCCAAATTTCTTTCTTCCTTTTAAAAGATTTCTCAGTCGTTCCTCCTTCGAAATGACAAAGACAGGTTTTTTAGAGCATATGCTTGGTATTCTCAATGAGTCTGAGACCTTTTCCAAAGTTTTGAACTTTGGAAAAACTTTCTTTAGAAATGGTCTACTACTGAGTATCAGATTTGAGATTTTATTTGAAGTCAAAGTGACACGGCTGCCTACTGAGACTGCCAACTGCAACTATTTTCTCTCACTTCTAATTAGTATCTATCAAACTCCTCCGACCACTTTGTCTCCAATTCCAAACCGTCTCTTGCAGCCACTTCTTTTGCTAAAGTTAACAATTCTCCACTGCGGATGATGTCAACGGCTTTTTCCATGTCTTCATACATGATTTGGTCTTCGGTGACATGGTGGATTTTGGTACGGACGTGTTCATAGAGTGCCGTCATGATTTTGCCGGATTTCAATGGTGCATGGAAA
The DNA here is from genome assembly GCF_977115555.1 of Aquiflexum sp. NCBI lineage: Bacteria > Pseudomonadati > Bacteroidota > Cytophagia > Cytophagales > Cyclobacteriaceae > Aquiflexum > Aquiflexum sp. The sequence continues at coordinate 7,182 of NZ_CDSBKL010000152.1, read as the reverse complement.
TCCACCGCCTGTGCCGCGCAAAAGAGTTCGACCCCGAGGATTTTTTCCACATTCTCTATCACCTGCAATGCCTTTCTAGCGCCGATACTTCCCATACTCACATGGTCTTCCTGTCCCAAGGAAGTCGGGATACTGTCTGCAGAGGAAGGGAAGCATAGCCCTTTATTTTCACTTGCCAAGGCGGCTGTGGTATATTGAGGGATCATAAAACCGGAATTCAACCCGGTTTCTTTCAATAGTAATTTTGGAACACCCGGCGTATCGCCTTCCAAAGAAAGGTAAATCCTGCGGTCAGAGATATTGCCGATTTCAGAAGCTGCCAAGCAGGCATAATCCAAAGGCATTGCAATCGGTTGACCGTGGAAATTTCCCCCGCTGATGGTATGGTTTTCGTCAAAGACGACAGGATTGTCGGTGACGGAATTGATCTCAGTTTCGATCATTTGCTTCAGGTGAAGCCAGGCATTGCGGGAAGCACCGTGGACCTGCGGCATACAGCGCAAGGAATATGGATCCTGAACCCGCGCACAAGCCGCATGGGAATGGACAATTTCCGACTCATGAAGCAAATTCAAGATCGATTGGGCGACATGTTGGTTTCCGGCGTAAGGGCGGAGTTGGTGGAGGTCTGCATTGAATGGCTTGGTCGAACCTAACAATCCCTCCAACATCATTGCCCCGGTGATGTCGGCATGGGCAAGGATATTGTAAAATCTGTCTACGACCATGACCCCAAAAGCTGCGATGAATTGCGTGCCGTTGATCAGTGCCAAACCTTCCTTTGGTCCGAGGTGAATGGGCTCAAGGTCGAGTTGCTGAAAAAGTTTGGCTGTTGAAATGATTTCACCTTTGAAATGGACCTTTCCCAAACCGATGAGAGGCAAAAACAAATGTGAAAGTGGTGCCAAATCCCCAGAAGCACCGACGGAACCTTGTTTGGGCACGACAGGGACAATATTGTTTTCTATGAAAAAAAGGATCCTGTCCAAGGTACTTTCCTGAATTCCTGAATATCCCTGTGCCAATGCATGGGTTTTCAGGACCAACATCAATTTGGCGATTTCGATGGGGATGGGTTCTCCGAGGCCTACGGCATGGCTTTTCAGAAGGTTTTCCTGGAGTTTTTTGGTTTGCTCGGGAGAAATCATCGTGGTGCACAGCGGCCCAAAACCGGTATTGATACCATAAACAGGTTTGCCTTTGCTGACAATTTTTTCGACAGCCTGACTGCTGGCTTTTATTTTTTCTCTGCTTTCACGAGAGATAACCCCCTTTGTTGTTCCACGACAGATGGAGAGTGCAAGGGATGCTGTAAGTCGGTCTTGACCGTAATGGAATGTATTTTTCATGGTGGGTTGATACATATGAAGACAATGTTTTTTCCCGCAAAGTCACAAAGCCGCAAAGAAAAATGTTTAAGTAGGTTTTTCTTAAGATTTCCCAATTTTTACCAATGACTGGATTTGTTTCCTTCGGGGATGTTCAACCCCTTTGGGGTTGACCTGAATTTCAAAATCGCCATGGATCCCCGGGTTGCGACCCGGGGCTATTAATGGTTTAACCCCCGTTGGGGGTTTTGTACTATATGTCAGTTCCTTCCTGAACCTTTCTTCTAAATTTGAAAACTCGAAATATCAAAGGGAAAGGTTTCCTTGGTTCAGCCTAAGTAATTGACCTTTTTTTTCTCTTTTCCTTTGCGTCTCTGCGTCTTTGCGAGATGCTTTTATTTTTTCCTTTGTGCCTCGGTGTTTGTGGAATAAAACAAAATTACCCATTATCTTTAATACTTATAAATACCAATTTTATCAATTATTAATAACTATGGGTTATCAGATAGCGCTTAGACATTTGGAGTATTTTCGTGCCGTAGCAGAGGAGTTGAACTTCAGAAAGGCAGCTGAACGGCTTTTTATCTCCCAACCGGGACTCAGCCGTCAGATCAAGCAGATGGAAGAATTGCTCGGAGTACAGCTTTTTGAAAGAACGAAACGGAATGTAGAACTGACAGCAGCTGGGAACTACCTCAAATCCGAGGTGGATTATATCTTCAATCACCTCGAACTCACCAAAACCCAACTCAGGGAAATTTCATCCGGGAAAATAGGGGAGTTGCGGATCGGGTTTTTGGGTTCTGCAGCACATCAGGTCATTCCGGACTTGTTGGTTCGCCTGAGCAGGGAATTTCCCGGAATTCAGACCAATCTGGAAGAATTGAGCAACCACCTTCAGGTGGAAATGCTGGAGAAAGACAAGCTCGACCTTGGTTTTGTCAGGTTGGCGCGGGTACCGGATGGACTCAGCATGAAGGCAGTACATCGCGACACTTTTTCATTGGTCTTGCCTCTTGGCCACCCGATTGATGCGGATACTTTTGAACATGTCGGCCAACTTCAGGAAGAGCCATTCATCTTGTTTTCGAGTGACTACAGCAGCATTTATTTTGATAAAATCATGAGTATCTGCGAGGACAGGGGTTTTACACCTAAGATTTCGCACAAATCGGTTCATGCGCTGACCATTTTCAAGTTGGTAGAAGCTGAGCTTGGTGTGGCAATTGTGCCGAGTTCGCTAAAGGAAGGTTATGATCTGAAAGTAAAGTTTATCGAAATCAAGGAGATTCCGCAGCATACAGAACTTTTTGCCGTTTGGAAAACCGAAAACCGCAATCCGGCATTGAAGCATGTTTTGGAGATATTGTGACTAGGAACTCGCTAAAAAAACCCATCTCTAAAAACAGAACTTAGGTAAGCAATTGTTTTCAAAACAACCTCCCATCCCAATAAAAATCTTCCAAGCCAATAAGTTTGACATGCGAAGAAAATAAATCATGTTTTGTATTGATGACAAAATTATGCTCTTGGGGGATCAGAGCTGAAGGGACTTTGAGTATCAGGCTTTCTTTTTTCCCATACCATTCGTTTAAGATTTCCTGATGACTGTGAATTATAAAAATTATCCTGACCTTTTTACTTTAAACCTTCATTTTACTACACCTATTGTTCCATACACAAGATATCAAGTCTAAAATCGAAATGCCGTGTAAATGTCGGGTTTAATCCGCCCATTTTTCGGCTTATATTTGTCAAAATCAATCCAACTTGCCATGGTAAAACAGAACCATATTATCATGAAACAACCGGAATTGGGCCAAAAGATTCTCGAACTGAGAAAGGCCAAAGGATTGACACAGGAAGAACTTGTGGAGCTATGCAACATCAATGTGCGCACCATTCAGCGCATCGAAGCCGGGGAGGTGACCCCGAGGAGTTATACTATAAAAAGTATTTTGGAAGTTTTGGGTTACGATTTCAAAGAAATCCAACATACTATTCAGGAAAGTGAGCCAATAAGTCCTGAGATGATCGGGAAAGCCGCTTTTTTGAAAACAGCTTTTTTTGTAGGCATTGTGTATTTCCTATTGGCTTTTGTGGAGGGCGTATTTGATTATGGACTTTGGGAAGCGGGGGAGGAGATTAGTCCGGAAGCAGCACCTTGGTATATCGCCGTCAAGATAGGTATCATGTTAACTTTTGGTGTATTTATTTTTGGGTTTTATCGATTGAGTCTGATCAAACCCAACGTCATCGTCAAAGCTGCAAGTATTCTTTTGATTGTGGCTACTTGCATTGGAGTAGGAGGAGATATTTATGGATTCAACAATGCTTCTGTTTGGCAATCGGTACAGTTTTCCAAAGCCATTCTTTTTGGAGCATTGTATATCGTATTTGGCTTGGGTTTGATCAAATACCAATCTGAATTCGGCAATCTGGCTTTGGTGGCGGGAATTCTGAGCATCATCTCAGGGATTGCTTTTCTGAGTATCATCCTTGCGATTCCAGGTTTGTTTGTTTTCACCATCTTCGAAATCCTTCAGTTGGTGCTGCTGTACAAAGCCTATGAATCCATTACAGGCAAAAGTACGAGTCCAAAAAATCTGAATATCCACGCCTTTGGGTGAATGGTTGGAAAAAGGTTATTTATTAAATAGTTAATGAAATTGTAATCATAAGCCATTTTTGAAAATGAAATTATGAAATATCCCTGCTCTGATACCCGGAGCAGGTTTTTTTGTCTCAAATCTCAAATCTCAAATCTACTTTCAAAACTTCAAAATAAACTCCTGCAGGTTTGCCGTTCTTTCAAGCTGCATCTTTTTCCGGAGCCGGTATCTTGCGATTTCGATACCTCGGGTGGAAATGTTCATCAGGTAGGCAATTTCCTTGGAGGAAAGGTTCATACGCAAGTAGGCGCTTAGTTTGATTTCCTGAGGGCTGAGGTCTGGATATTGCTTTTTGAACCTCGTCATAAAGTCCCCGTGGACTTGGTCAAAGTGGATTTCAAACTGTTCCCAATCCTTGTCTCCGGCAATGTTTTTATCAATGCTGAGGATGACTTTTTCAATCTCGCTTTTGACTTCCTGGTTTTTACTTTTCTTGATGATGGAATTTAGGTGTGTCTTGGTTTGGTCGATAAACCCGTTTTTATTGATCAGGTGCATGGTTGCAGAGGCAAGTTCTTTGTCCTTGTTTTGGATTTCGACTTCCAGTTTTTCATGCCTTAGTTTTTCGATTTCCTCCTGAGAGCTTTTGAGTGCGGTTTCCTTTTGGATCAGGGCTTTCCTTTGGGAATCTGTAATCTTGATTGTTTTCTTATGGTATCTTCTTTCTATCAGCTTGTAAATCGCAAATGCCAAGGCTATCAGCAATATGAAATATATCAAATAGGCCAATGCTGACCGATACCATGGAGGCGAAACCTTAAAGGAATAGCTATTGGCTTCACTGATTTGACCATATATATTTTTGCTCCTGACATGGAAAGTATAATTCCCTTCCCTGAGGTTTGTGTAAGCTTTATCTCTTTTGTAGGTCCATTCTCCGAATTCCTCTTCGAAACCTTCAAGCCAAAATTGGAATTGGGTTGAGTTTTCGTTGTTTGGAATAGGATTACTGAATTCAAACCTGACATTGGCTAGATCATAAGCAATGGTGATTGAAGGGCTTTTTTTGTTATCAGCTGGGTTCACATCCAAAGGTTGGTAATTGCCATGAAATAAAAGAGAGTCTGATTGTCCTGTAAGGTAAACTGCCCTGATAATAGCGGGAAATGAAGGATTGGAGGGTGCCTTATTTTCAAGTTTGTACCAGATAAAACCGTCATTGGCAGCAAAAAGGACTTCATTGGATCGTATCAATGAGATGTTTTGTAGGTCATCATTTAGGAAAGGGATGATCTTGTTGAAGATTTGGTGGTTTTTGATGTAGGATCCGTTGATCTGTTTTTCCAAAACCCCGACTTCTTTATCTCCAATAAAAAATATATTCCCCAAAGGATCTTCGACCATGCTGGTGACCAAGAAATCAGAATCAAAATATTTGTCAAAGAATGCATCTTTCTCAAACCTGTCTTCATGGGCATTATAGCTGTAAATCCCATATTCTGTAGAAAAAATCAGTCTGTTGTTGATTTTCCAAACTGAAATCAGGAGGCTTGTCGGAAGACCGGATTCTGTGCCATAATACTTCACATCGAGAGAGTCAAGTTCCTTGTTTGGCCGAAGCCTATATACTCCTTTGTACCCATGTGTCATCCATATAGTTCCGTCTATGTCTTGTTCCAGAATTCTTGAAGACTCATTAAACCCTTTAAATTTTCTCAAAAACCGTAGCTGATCCCCGTTGAATTCGTAGAGCAGGAGACCGTTGTAACTTCCGGCTATGACCATGTCGGGACGGTCCTTCAGTGATTGGAAATTCCATACCCCTCCAAATCCGCCTGCTGGTATTGCCTTAAAATCCTTGATGGTAAATGCGCCGTCATTGTGTGCCATGAGCAGATTATTCTGGATTTGACTTATCCTGTAGACCTGCCCGGATGAACCTGGTATTGGTTTGATAGGCAAGGCTTTCCCTTGATCAAATTTCTGTACCGAAAGTCCATTGTTTGTACCATAATAAATGGCACCCTCGTAATAGGTGGAATGATACCCTGTGCCCGGAAGCCCTGCATACTGATCGATCAACCTAAATGGAAGGCTAAGTTCGAGTAGCGTGATGCCATTGTTATGCCCTATCCAAAGGTTTCCAGAAATGTCTTCAAAAAGTGAAATAATGGAGTTGTTTTGAAGTCCGTTTTCTTTGTCCATATGTAAAATTATACTCCCCGAATCATCAAGGACAAAAAGGCCGTTGCTTTGTGTACCTACTGCGAGGTTTCCGTCTTTGAGCCTGATGGCTTTATTTATTTTTAAAGGCAAAGGCATTTCATTTTCCCAAAGTTCAACTCCAGCCGGGCTTGAGGTGTAAATTCCGTGATCGCGGGTAAAGACCAGTTTTTGGTTGTTCCCTTGCGATATGATCCCGGTGACGAGTTTTTCTTTGAAATTTTCACCATAATTCTCTTCAATAAACTTGTCATTCTCTAAAACATATAGGCCATTTTCAGGTTGATTGGCAAAAATCCTGTTATTGGACAGATGAAAACTCTCGAAAGCAGGGTTGTTTTCGGTAATCGATATCAACTCATGTTTTTCTGAAAAGGTGAATACCTCCTGATAGGTGCAAAAAATAACTTTGTTGTGTAGTATGAAGATTTTCCAGATTTCTTCCAGGTTTTTATGGGAATCGGGAAGCAAATTCAACAAAGAATGGTATTGCAAAAAACCCTGTTCGTCAGGTTGGAAATACCCAAACTCTCCCTGCCCTGAAACATAGATAATTCCATTTTCATTGATAGAAACGTCCCTGATTTTGGTGCTATTCGGAAGTGAATATCTCCTCCAGGTGGTACCGTCATATTCCAGAAGACCGAAGTTGTTGGCAATATAGATCAGGCCAGTTTCGCTCTGGGAAATGGCAAAGTTCTGGATTCCTCCCTGGTAATCTTTGCTGGAATAAAATTTTGAAATCGGAAGTCCGGGAATCTGTCCGAACACACCGTAGGCCATTAGGCAAAGGATTGATAAAACAAATGCGTATTTCATATTTTGGGTATTGTCAAAACCAAGATATGAATTTTCTTGATGATGTATAATAACTTTTGATTTTGTGAGTTGTTTTGTCCATAAAGAATCTTTGCCTAATTACTCAAATTCAACATTTTTTGAACTAATGTTGAGTTTTTGTGAAATAGGTGAAGTAATGTTGATGTAGTATTGATGTAATACTTTTTTTTGCTTCTCTT